>NZ_CBCOPS010000003.1:0-83650 GCF_965112045.1 Cellulosimicrobium sp. Marseille-Q8652
ACGCCACCCGAACGTCGGCCCCGAGGTGGTGCTGCGAACCGTGCGCGAGTCCTACACGGCCCTGGCCCGCTCGGCCACGGTCTCGGCGCACCTGCTGACCCTCACGGACCGCTTCGCCCGCCAACGCCTCGCGGACATGTCCCGCGAGCCCGACGCTCGACCGCAGGTGCTGTTCGTCTGCGTCGCGAACGCCGGCCGCTCCCAGCTCGCCGCGGCCCTGGTCCGCCGCTACGCCGGGGAGCGCGTCGTGGTCCGCTCGGCGGGCTCCACCCCGGCCGCGGACGTGCACCCCGCGGTGCGCCCCGAGCTCACCGCGCTCGGCACCACCGACGGCGAGGCGTTCCCCAAGCCGTTGACAGACGACGCGGTCCGCGCCGCGGACGTCGTGATCACCATGGGCTGCGGCGACGTCTGCCCGGTCCTTCCCGGCACGCAGTACGAGGACTGGCTCGTGGGCGACCCCGCCCTGGCGTCCCCGGCCGGGGTCGCCGCGATCCGCGACGAGCTCGACACCCGCGTGCGCGCCCTGCTCACCGACCTGCTGCCCGACCTCGACCTGCCCACCCCCTGAACCACCGGAGACCACCGTGACCGAGACCAGCACCGCCAAGCCGTCCGCCCTGTTCGTCTGCGTCCACAACGCCGGCCGCTCCCAGATGGCAGCCGGGTACCTGCGCGCCCTGTCCGGCGGCGCCGTCGAGGTCCGCTCCGCCGGCTCGGCGCCGGCCGACCAGATCAACCCCGTCGCCGTCGAGGCCATGCTCGAGGAGGGCATCGACATCCGCGCCGAGCAGCCCAAGATCCTCACCACCGACGCCGTGCAGGCCTCGGACGTCGTCATCACCATGGGCTGCGGCGACGCCTGCCCGATCTTCCCCGGCAAGCGCTACGAGGACTGGGCCTTGGCCGACCCCGCCGGGCAGGGCATCGAGTCCGTGCGCCCCATCCGCGACGAGATCCGCACCCGCGTGCTCACCCTGCTCGACGAGCTCGGCGTCGCGCCCGTGCAGGTGGCCACCGCCTGACACTGCCCGTACCACGACGTCGGCCGGGACCCTGCCCAGGGTCCCGGCCGACGCGCGTGTCAGGTCAGCGTCTTCTGCAGCAGGCTCGTGCCGAGCCACCGGTCGAACTTGCGGCCCACGCGTTCGAGCCGTCCCGCGTCGGTGAACCCGGCCCGGCGGTGCAGCGCCAGCGACGCGTCGGTGTCGCCGTCGGCGACGACCGCGATCACCTCCCGCGCCCCGGCCTCCGCGGCGTCGGTGAGCACCTGGTCGAGCAGCCGGGTCCCGATCCCGCGCCCGGTCGCGGCCGGGTCGAGGTAGATCGTGTCCTCGACCGTGTGCGCGTACGCCGGACGCGGGCGCCACGGCCCCACGTACGCGAACCCGGACACGGCGCCGTCGAGGTCGGCGACCAGGAACGGCCAGCCCGCACCCTGCAGGACCTCGAGCTTGTCCGACCACACGCCTTCACCCGGTGGGGTGAGCTCGAACGTCGCGGTCGACGTCGCCACGTAGTGGTCGTAGATGCGCGCGACCCCCGCCATGTCGGCGGGGGTCGCGCTCCGCACGGTCAGGCTCACGCGTCCAGACCGTCGCCCGAACGCCCGTGCACGACACCCGTGGCGAACCCCACCCCGACGGGCGCCCCGAGGCCGAGCGTGACGAGCTGCGGCTCGGCGGGCGCGGTGCCGCAGCACGACCCGCCCGCGCTCTCGCCGTCGGCCTCCAGGGCGAGGTCGGACGAGCAGACGCCGGTCGCGGGCAGGTTCAGCTCGACCGCGTCCGCCGCCGCGCGGTCCCCTGCCAGCGCCGCCGCGATCGAGCGCACCTGCTCGTACCCCGTCGCGAGGAGGAACGTCGGTGCGCGCCCGTAGGACTTCATGCCGGCGAGGTAGAACCCGTCGTCCGGGTGGGACAGCACCTGCTCCCCGTGTGGCGGCACCGTGCCACAGGAGTGCTGGTTCGGGTCGATCAGCGGGGCCAGCGCGCTCGGAGCCTCGACGACGGGGTCGAGGTCCAGGCGCACCTCGCGCAGCATGTCGAGGTCCGGTCGGAACCCGGTCGCGTTGACGATCTGGTGCACGTCCAGGTTCAGCGCCCCGTCGCGCGCCGTGCCCAGGACCTGCACGGAGTCCCCGTCCGGGACGAGGCGCTCGATCGAGACCCGGGTGAGCAGGGTCAACCTTCCCGCCTCCACGGCCGCCCGCAGCCGCGTGCCGAGCAGCCCGCGCGCGGGGAGCTCGTCGTCGGCCCCGCCGCCGAACAGGCGCCGCGCCGACCCGCCGCGGATCGCCCACGTGACCGTGGTGCCCGGCTCCGCCTCGGAAAGCTCGACGAGGCTCAGCAGCGTGTTCGCCGCGGAGTGCCCCATCCCGACCACGAGCGTGTCCCGGCCGGCGAACCGGTCGCGCTGCGACCCGAGGACGTCGGGCAGCGGCCCGGTCACGAAGCGGGCCGCCTCGGCCTCGCCCGCGGCCGGGAGACCGGAGACACCCAGCGGGTTCGACGTCGAGAACGTGCCCGACGCGTCGATCACCGCGCGCGCCAGCACGTCCTGAACCTGCCCGTCCGGGCTGACGGTGCGGACCCGGTAGCCCTGCCGCCCGCGCCCGAGGGAACGCGTCTTGTCCGCGCCGTCGCGCGCGACCGCCAGCACCCGCGTCCCGGTGCGCAGCCGCGCGGAGATCTGCGGCGTCGCGGCCAGCGGCGCCAGGTAGCGCCCGACGAGCTCCCCACCGGTCGGCAGCGTGTCCGGGTCCGGCTCGACCCACCCCGTCGGGTCCAGCACACGACGCGCCGCGGCGTCGACGTCGTACCGCCACGGGGAGAACAACCGCACATGAGCCCACGACGCGATCGCCGCGCCCGGACCGTCACCCGCCTCGAGGACCAGCGGCTCCAGACCGCGCTCCAGCAGGTGCGCCACCGCCGCCAGCCCCACCGGGCCCGCACCGATCACCACGACCGGAAGCTCGTCCCGCACTACCTCGCCCATCACGCCTCCTCGCATCGACAAACTTCGATCAAAGACAGGACGCCAACGTATCCATAAACGTCGATGAGTGGCAAGATGGGGGGATGACGACCACCGCGCTCACCCTCGAGGCACCGGACACCTCTGCGAGGGGCGGGTGCTGCGCGCCGCTCGTGCGCGACGCCGCCGACCCCGAGACCGCGCGCGACCTGGCCCGCGTGTTCAAGGCGCTCGGCGACCCCACCCGGGTGCAGCTGCTGTCGATCGTCGCCGCGCACGACGGCGGCGAGGCGTGCGTGTGCGACCTCACCGACCCCGTCGGTCTGGCCCAGCCCACGGTCAGCCACCACCTCAAGATCCTCGTCGAGGCCGGCCTTCTCCACCGCGAGCAGCGTGGGCGCTGGGCCTACTTCTCCCTGGTCCCCGGCGCGCTCAGCCAGCTCGCGACCTCGCTCACCGAGACAGCCCCGAGCAGCTGACCGAGCAGTACCACGCGCCTCCTGGAGGCGGCCGTGATGGACATCCCAGGCCTACCGGAGCCGGACGCGGGCCCGATCTTCGACCTCGCGCTGCTGGTGCACATTGCTGCCGGGCTGACTGCGGTCCTCGCGGGTCTGGTGGCGATGGTCGCGCCCAAGGGTAGGCGGTGGCACGTCGGGGCAGGGCGAGTCTTCCTCGGCGGGATCGCCGCCCTCTTCGGCTCCATGGTCGTCATGGTGGCGATCCGCTGGCCCGCCACCATCCACCTGGCCGCGCTCGGGGGCGTCGCGCTGACCGCCGCGGCCCTCGGGTGGCGCAACCGGCGCCGCCGCGGCAGCGACCGTGCGCACATCGCGTGGATGGCCCTGGCCTACATCGCGATGCTGACCGCGTTCTACGTCGACAACGGACCACACCTACCGATCTGGGAACGGCTGCCCGCCTGGTCGTTCTGGGTCCTGCCCGCGGCGATCGGGACACCGCTCACAGTGCGGGCGATGCGACGCCACCGCCCACACCACCCGACCGACTCGCGTTAACCGGCGCCGACACCGTAGGTCGGTCGAGCTCGGTCAGCGCGCGGCCCGGGCCGCGACAGCGGCGGCCAGCGCCTCGTCGTCGGGAACACCGCGCAGACCTGCGCTCGTGGGGTAGACGCGGCACGCCACACCAGGACGAGCCCCCGGCAGGGGGAACACGTCCTGCCCGTCGACGTAGAACGACGGCGACCCGTGGAAGCCGTACCTCTGGGCCTGGTCGTCGTCAGTGATGACTACGGTGGCGATCGGCACATCGATGCCGGCCCGGTCCAGGGCCCGGCGCAGCGCGTCCCGGGCGGGTGCCTCGTTCGGGCACGCGTCGACGACCTGAAGCTCAACCTTCATCTGTCCATCCTCTCTCGCTCTGCAAGTGGTGCTGTGGTGTTCGTGGCCGTCCATCGCTCACCTCGCCTGCGAGGCGTCGCGCGTCGCAATGGACGCTGTCAGGCGATTGGGTGCCAGGTTCGGTCGGGAGCCTCGAACTCGTACGCAGTCGCATCGTGGAAGTCGTCGGTCACGCGAACGTCGAGGATCCAGCCGCTGTCGTCTGCGGTCAGGGTGCGCCACGGTTCACCCGATTGCCGGGTTCGGGCGGTGGTGATGCCTGCGGCTCGGATTGCCGCGAAGTGCAGTCGTGGTCCCTGCCCGTACTGCGGGGCGGCGCTTCCGACGTGGATCGTGTGCTCGGCCGCCAGGTCCAGCAGCGTGCTCGAGTAGTCCGCGCGTGCTCCCGCCGTCGTGCACATGTAGAGCAAGCCCCATGCGCCGTGAGGGTCGGCCCGCACGAGCACGACTGCGGCGCTGTTGCGGACGTGGTGCGCGATGATGCGCTCGTCCGCTGGGGCGCCGTCGACGACCGCCCGGGCATGGTTCCGAGCGCTCTCGAGGTCGATCTCCTCCCACACCGGGTCCGCCATCCCAGCAGCCTTCCATCGGGCGGGCGGGCCCGCTACACACCGGCGTTGACGTCTGCCGACCCCGGGGCGCGGTCGGGCGGCACCTGTTGCTGGAGGTGCAGCACGAGGGGACGCAGGGGTTCGGGCAGAGGAGCGATCCCAGGGCCTCCCGCGCTCAGCCAGCCCTGCAGCTCGGTGGTGAGGTCCTCGCCAGCGAGGCGCTCGAACCACACCGGTCGTTGCCTCGCCCGCACATCAGGTATGGGTCGCACGACGAGAATGTCTCCACGTTCACACGCGTCGAGGCAGTCCACGACTGTCAGGCGCGCGTGACCGCTTGCCGCGATCTCGCGGACCCGCTCGAGCTGGCCGCCGGGGCGGGGGTCGTCTTCCCCCAGGGTCTCGCCGGCGCACAGGCGGCAGGCGGTCAGGCCGGGGACGGCGCGCCGCGCGCGGCCGGTGGGCGGCTGCGCGCGGGCGCCGAAACGCTGATCGGTCATGCGTGAATGTCCTGGCGTTCGGCCTCGACGGCGGGCTGGCCAAGGATGGCCCGGGTGCTCGTCTCGGGGCGCAGGTCCAGACGTCGCAGGAGCTGGGCGTTGAGCGCGACGACGACGGTGGATGCGGACATGAGCAGTGCACCGACGGACATCGGCATGACGAAGCCGATGGGCGCGAGCACGCCGGCGGCGAGCGGGACGGAGATCAGGTTGTACCCGGCTGCCCACCACAGGTTCTGCTTCATCTTGCGGTAGCTCGCCCGCGACAGCTCGATGACCGACAGCACGGACCGGGGGTCGTCGCTGGCGAGGATGACTCCGGCCGAGGCGATCGCGACGTCGGTGCCGGCACCGATCGCGATGCCGACATCCGCCTGGGCCAGCGCCGGGGCGTCGTTCACGCCGTCTCCGACCATCGCGACCTTGCGGCCTTCGCGCTGCAGCTGCTGGACCTTGGCTGACTTGTCCTCGGGCCGCACGCCAGCGAAGTACCGCTCGATGCCCAGCTCGTGCGCGACAGACGCCGCCACGGCCTCGGCGTCGCCGGTGATCATCACGACCTGCACGCCACGCTGGTTCAGCGCGGCGACCGCCTCGCGAGACTCGGTGCGGATCTCGTCGGCCAGGCGTAGAGCTCCCGCGACCTGCCCGTCGATGAGGACGTGCAGGATGATCGCTCCCGACTCGCGCCACCGGTCGACGACCGCCAGCTCCTGGGCGGACCGCTCGTGCAGAAGATTGGGCCCACCGACCTCCACGCTGCGGCCCGACACGCTTGCGCGTACGCCAACCGCCGGGGACGACTGGAAGTCCTGAGCGGACGCCACGGGCAGGCCCTTGTCGCGAGCGGCGCGAACGATGGCGCGTGCGAGCGGGTGCTCGGAGTCGGACTCCGCGGCTGCCGCCAGCGCGAGAACAGTGTCCTGGTCGTGGTCGCCGGTCGTCTCGACCTCGGTGACCGTGGGCTCGCCCTTGGTCAGGGTGCCGGTCTTGTCGAACAGCACCGCGTCGACGGTGCGCATGCTCTCCAGCGCGAGCCGGTCCTTGATCAGGACACCGCCGCGCGCCGCGCGCTCGGTCGCGATGGAGACCACGAGAGGGATCGCCAGGCCCAGGGCGTGAGGGCAGGCGATGACGAGGACGGTCACCGTGCGGATCACGGCGTCGTCCGGCGTCCCCAGGAGGGTCCACGTCGCAGCGGTGAGCACCGCGGCGCCGAGCGCGAACCAGAACAGCCACCCGGCCGCGGTGTCGGCCAGACGCTGGGCGCGTGAGCTGGAGTTCTGCGCCTCGGTGACCAGGCGCTGGATGCCGGCCAGTGCCGTGTCCTGCCCGACCGCGGTGACCTGCACGCGCAGGCCCGAGTCGGTCGCGACGGTGCCGGCCACGACCAGGTCACCGTTGCTGCGCCGCACGGTGCGTGACTCCCCGGTGATCATCGATTCGTCCATGCTCGCGGCGCCGTCCACGACCTTGCCGTCGGCCGGGACCCGGCCACCGGGTCGGACCACGACCACGTCTCCCACGCGCAGGTCGCCAGGCGCCACGGTGACGACGTCATCACCCTCGACCCGCTCCGCCTCGTCGGGCAGCAACGCGGCCAGGGAGTCCAGGGCGGAGGTTGTCTGCGCCAGGGACCGCATCTCGATCCAGTGGCCGAGCAGCATGATCACGATCAGCAGCGCGAGCTCCCACCAGAAGTCGAGCTGGTGGTCGAGCAGGCCCAGGCTCGCGCCCCACGAGGCGACGAACGCGACGGTGATCGCCAGGCCGATGAGCAGCATCATCCCGGGCTTGCGCGAGCGGATCTCCGATACCGCGCCTGTCAGGAACGGGCGCCCGCCCCAGACGTACATCACCGTGCCGAGCACCGGAGAGACCAGACCAAGACCTGGCACGTCGGGCAGCTCGTACCCGAGGATCATCGCGAACATGCTCGACGTCGCGACCACCGGGACTGCCAGGACGAGCATGATCCAGAACAGCCGGCGGAACTGCCCGACGTGATCACCGTGCCCGCCGTGGCCGCCATGCCCACCGTGGCCCTCGTGGCCAGCGGGCTCAGGGTGCCCGCCGTGTCCGTGGTGCTGCTCATGGTCGTGGCCCTGGCCTTGGCGATCGGCGTGGTCAGGATGTACCTCACCGTGGTGGCCCGGGTCGGGCGCAGCGCGCGATGGAGCCCGGTCGTCGCCGCCGGCGTCGACGGAGGCTGGTGCGGGGTGGTGATGATGGTCCGTGCTCGGTCCGTGCTCGTCGTGACCGTGAGGCTTCATGATCGACCTTCCTCTCCTGACAGTGCGACCGGGTACGCGACAACACTATACCCCCTAGGGGTATTCCTGCGCAGGGCGGAAGGGCCCCACCTGGCTGGTGGGGCCCTTCCCGTGTCAGCCGACGCGGATGTAGGTCGGGTTGGCCTGCCAGATCTGCCCGTACCGGACGGTCTTGCCGGGTGAGGGTGCCTCGATCTGCATGTTGTCCCCGGCGTAGATGCCGATGTGGCCCGGGCTCCAGATCAGGTCACCGGGCTGTGCCTGGTCGCGGGAGATGACGGTGCCGGCATACCGCTGCTCGGAGGACGTGCGGGGCAGGTTGATGCCGACCTGGGCGTACACGTAGGACGTGAACCCGGAGCAGTCGAACCCTGCCGGTGTGGTGCCGCCCCACTGGTAGGGCACGCCGAGGTACTGCATCGCGACGCCGACCACGCTCGAGCCCGCCGCGGACGGCGGAGCTTCGACCGGGGCCTGGGCCGCAGCGGTGCCCGCCTGCTCTTGCGGGGCGGGAGCGCGCTCCTGGCTGCGGGACGAGCGCTCCTGGCGTTCCGGCTCGGGCTCCGGTTCCGGCTCGGGTTCGGGTTCGGGGGCGGGGGTGACCGCGACCGGTGCCTGTTCGATCACGAACGCGGCGTCGGCTGAGACGGTGACCGCTGGGGCGGCGCTGAGCGCCTGACGGGCCGGCTCGGTCAGCGCGCTCAGGTCGACGCTGGAGACGGCTTTGGGCTGGTCGGTGCTCGGTGCGGCGCTGGCCGGTGCCGCGAACACCGACACGAGCAGGCCAGATCCTGCCGCGAGCAGGGCGCCCTTGCGGGCGGTGCTGACTGCTCCTTCCTGGGCTGCGCGGGCGATCGGGGTCAGGGGTGTGATGGGTCGGTGGGACGCGCGGTGGCGTCCCGGCTTTCGTGCGGTCATGGTGTTCTCCTTCGCGCCTGCGGGGTGAGCTGTCGGGTTCGGATCGGAGAGTGACCCGGTCTCACCGCTGGGTGCGGTGCGGCTTCACCCCGAGGGCACCGTGGTGCCCGGTTGAGTGGTTCCCCCGTCCCTGTCATGGGTGTTGGTGGTGTGCTCC
The DNA here is from genome assembly GCF_965112045.1 of Cellulosimicrobium sp. Marseille-Q8652. Taxonomy (NCBI): domain Bacteria; kingdom Bacillati; phylum Actinomycetota; class Actinomycetes; order Micrococcales; family Promicromonosporaceae; genus Cellulosimicrobium; species Cellulosimicrobium sp. Marseille-Q8652. Next base: position 8,743 of record NZ_CBCOPS010000003.1, read on the forward strand.
AAGAGGTGACAGGGTTCGGCGCTCTCTTGGATCCCTCGCGGATGTCCCGCGAGGAGCATGGAGTGGTCCGCCGCGCGCGACCGTGCGGGCACGGGCGGATCGCGGCAGGTGGGGAAGGCTTGGTCTGTCGGCGCGCGGCCGGCTGGTGTCTCACCCGGTCTCCTGGCCGAGCACCGGGTCCCAGCTCGCGCCGAGGTCGCGGCTGGTGAACAGGCCGATGTCCGTGACGAGGAGAATCCACGGCTGGTTGCCGGGGCTGTCGTCGGGCACGTAGGTCATGGCCTGCACCTGGCCGGGAGCGGCTCCGTGCGCGGTCCAACGATCCAGGCCAGGGGTGCTGGTCCACACGGTGCCGTTGGTGTCCAGGCCGATCAGCTCGGAGCCGAGCCCTGCCTCGACGAGCACGAGGGCGGGCGCGTCACGGTCCGGGGTGAACGTCTGTCCCGCGTCGTGGCTGAGCTGCAGGCCTGTCGGCGTGGTGGCCACGACGGTGTCCGGGTCGGCGTCCACGACGTGCACGTCGCGAGCCGGCACGGTTGCCCCTGGTGTCCAGGTCGCTCCGGAGTCGTCGCTGATCAGCAGGCGGGACGTCGCGGAGTCCAGGCCGACGACGCGTACGGCACCGGTATCCGTGGTCGCGGTGCTCAGCGCGTGGAAGTCGACCTCCCCGGCCAGGGAGACCTGCTCCCAGGTCGCGGCTCCGTCAGTGCTGCGGACCAGGCCCAGGTTGGGCGCCTTCAGGTCGGTCTGCTCCCCGGGCGCGGGGTGGCCGGAGGCGTAGACGGTGCCGTCGACCGCGAGGGTCATGCCCATCGTGTCCTGCCGGCCCGCCCCGGCGCGTTGCGGCTGCACTGGTTCGTCGCCGAACGGGCCCGGCATGGTCCACACCCCGGTGTGGGTCGCGACCAGGATGGTGTGGTCGACCGGGTCGACCTGCACGTCGTGCACGTGGCCGAACTCGGCCACGTCCTGCGGCTCCTGGCTTGTGGGGGTGTTCGCAGGTGGCGGGGTCGGGGTGCAGGCAGCCAGCAGCAGCACGGTTCCTGCTGCTGCCCACCGGCTCGCCCGCCCCTTCAGGGCAGGGTTCATCAAGGCAGTCCTTCGGCAAGGGCCCGCGGTGCGTGCGCGACGCAGCACGCCTCCGCAGGGCGAGGGTCACATCGAGGCGAGCAGGTCTTCCATGGTGGAGATCTCGGCCTGCTGGGTGTCGACGATCTGCTGCGCCATCGCGACAGCGTCCTCGTTCTTGCCTTCGTCCACCTCGATCTGGGCCATCTCGATGGCGCCCTGGTGGTGGACGATCATCTGCTCGAGGAACAGGCGGCCCGCCTCGGCGCCCTGCGCGTCCTGCAGGGCCTGCATGTCCTCTTCGCTCATCATCCCGTCCATGGACCCGTGGTCCATGGAGTCCATCGAGTCGGACTCCGGCAGCGGTGAGCCCCACTCCTCGAGCCAGGTCGTCAGCTGCTCGATCTCGGGTCCCTGGGCGTCCTTGATCTGGTTCGCCAGGTCGGTGATCTGAGGGTCGACACCCTCCTTGGCCAAGATGACGTCGGACATCTCGATCGCCTGCTCGTGGTGGGGAATCATCATCTGGGCGAAGTCGACGTCCTGCTGGTTGAACCAGTCGCCCTCTGCCGGGCTCTCCTGCTCCCCGGCCTCGGTCGAGGAGGACATCGACGCCATGTCGTGCCCGGGCTCGTCGTCGTTCGAGCACGCCGCAAGACTCGCGGCGGTCACCAGCGCGATCGCTGGAACAAGCACACGCTTGAAGTTCATGGGAAAGGACCTCTCAAATCAGCACTCAGAAACCACACACGGGGCCCCGAAGCGGGGCATGGAACGGTCGACGCGCGCGTCGACGGCGTGTGGGTCCTACGTTCGAGAGATCCCCAGGACATGAAGCGACGGTGCGGCGCCGGCGACAGTCGGAGTCCGCCCGGCCTCGACCAGGCGCGACCACACCGGAGCAAGACGCGCCAGCAGGCTCGATCCCGGGCGTGTGAAGGCCAGCAGCGCGACCAGCACCATCAAGCACATGGCCGACGCCATCTCGTGGCCCCCGCAGTCGGTGCACCCCCCCGGCGCGTCGTGCTCATGCGCCCCGTCCTCCTGCGTCCCGACCTCGGGGGCGGAGGCGTCGTGGTTGTCGGGGCTGGCCATGATCGCCGCCGCCGGGCCCACGTGGGCGTTGGCCGACCCGCTCATCGCGTGCATCGTCACCACGCCCAGCAGGAGCGCCGCGATCAGCAGGGCGCCCGAAAGCCCTCGCCGGCGACCGGCGAGCAGCGAACGGAACGTGGCCATGAGGTTCATGTCCCGGTCAGCCTAACCACTGCCCCCGCAGTTCTTCCAAGACCGGCCCTCGGCTCGAGCTCATCCGAGGGCGGAAAGAAGCTCTCGGCACGCCTGCTCGCACGCGCGGCACGAGCGTGCGCACACCGCGCAGTGCTCGTGCATCTGCGCGTGCTCCTCGCACTCGGCCCCGCACGCGGCGCACGCCGCCACGCACGCCTGCAGCACCGCGCGCAGGACCTGCACGTCCGCAGCCGTCTGACGAGTCAGCACCGCCGCGGTCGTGGCGCACACGTCGGCGCAGTCGGCGTTCAGCCGGATACACCGGCGCAGCTCGCCCACGTGCTCCTCGCTCAAGCACGCGTCCGCGCAGGCAGTACACGCCTGGGCGCACTCGACACACGCGTCGATGCAGGTCACCAGCTCCGTTATCGAAACGGCCCCTTGGCCCGGGAACGTCTCGATCATCTCTCGCGTCACGCTCATGACGACCTCCTCGACCCACCGCGGCCGACCTGCCCGACCCTGGACGGTGAGCATCGATCCACCGTACGAACCGTGCGCGCCACTCGCCCATCGCATCCTCGGTGACTGTCGACGGCGGGTACGGGGTGGAGGCGTGGTGCGGCCGCCCGTGCCCGGATCCGTCCACGACCTGACTCCGCACCGACGCGCGAGGGTGGCCGTGCGTCGGTCAGGGCCGCCGCAGGTCCGGGCGTAGGGCGGACACCTCGCGCGTCGCGCCGACCCCGGTGGCCGCGACCAGGTCGCCGTCGAGCCGGAACTCGGTCATGACCCCTCCCCCGTCGAGGCGGCGGTGCTGCTCGACCGTGCCGGGCACCGGCACCCCGAGGCCGGTGACCTGGATGCCATGCAGGCTCAGGGAGAACCCGGCGTCGGGCACGTAGGGCCCCGGGTCGGCGGCACCGACGATGTCGCGCAGCGCGGCGCGCGCCGCGTGAGCTCCCTGCGCGACGGCGGCGTCCCAGTGGTCGGTCCGGTACGAACGGCCGCGCCGATCCGGGTGGAGCGCGACCGCTCCCGCCGCATAGTGGCCCGGTGTCGCGACGACGCGGAGCCGGTCGTCCACCGCGACGCCGTCCGGCTGGGCCCCGGCCCACGCGGCGTCCGGGACGGTGCCGTGCGCCACGACGGCGAGGTCGGACTCCAGGACCGTGCCGTCGTCGAGCTGCACCGTGACCGACTCGCGGTGCTCTGTCACTGCCTCGACGCGACGACCGAAGTAGGTCGCGACCCGGTCCCCCTGCTGGCGTGCGACGGCCGCGGCGACCGCGGAACCCAGGGCCCGGGCCAACGGCAGGCGCGATCGCGCGACCAGGTGGACGCTCGCGCCGGCGTCGGCGAGCCAGGCCGCGGTCTCGGACCCGACGAACCCGGCGCCGAGCACCGTGACCGTCCGCCCCGAAGGGGCCTGCCCGAGCAACGCGCGCAGGTGGTCGGCGTCCTGCGCCGTGTGCAGGTGCACGACACGCGGCGCCCCGGCCGCGCCGACCCGCGCAGTCGGGCGGGCGCCACGGTCGGCGGGAGCTGGGCGGGGTACCGCGCCCGTGGCGAGGACCAATGCGCCGGCCTCGAGCTCGCGCCCGTCGTCGAGGACGAGGCCCGGCCGCGTCGGGCGCAGGCCGACCGCACGCCCGCGCACGACCTCGACGCCCTCCGGCGCCGGCAGCGCCGCCTGCTCCGCGGTGAGCAGGCCCTGCACGATCGCCTTGCTCACGAGGGTGCGCAGGTAGGGCCGCCCGTCCTCGCCGTGCACGAGCACTACACGCCCGTCGAACCCCTGCGCCCGCAGCGTCCTCGCCGCCGCGTTCCCGGCCGCCCCGCCACCCACGACCACCACGTCCGCCCGTTCTTCCACGTCCCTCACCGCTCCCTCTTGACCTGCATACCCCCTGTGGGTATATTCGCCACCCTAGTCATACCCCGTCGGGGTATCCAAGTCGAGGAGGAGCGCGATGAGCATCGTCGAGATCGAGTACCAGGTGACCGGCATGACGTGCGGCCACTGCGAGATGTCGGTGCGCGAGGAGGTCGGGCAGGTGCCCGGCGTGACCGCGATCGACGTCAGCGCGACCACCGGTCGGCTCGTCGTGGCGGCCGACCAGCCCCTCGACGACGCCGCGGTCGTGGCCGCCGTCGACGAGGCCGGGTACCAGGCGGTGCGGGTGCGATGAGAGCCCCCGCCCGGATCGGGCTGTACGTCGCGGGGCTCGGCGTCGTGTTCGTCGCCTCGGCCGCGATCGCCGGGGCCGTCGTCCCGGAGGGAGCCGTGTCGGGCCCGGCCGCCTCGCACGCCCCGGAGCAGCACGTCGCCACCGGCGACGCCCCCGAGCAGCAGAGCACGAGAGGAGCAGACATGGTCCGCGGACTGTCCCTGGAGCAGGACGGGTACACGCTGGGCGAGGTCGAGGCCCCCGGGACGGTGGGCAAGGCCGGAGAGCTCGCGTTCACCGTCACCGACCGCGCCGGCGAGCCCGTCACGCAGTTCGACGTCTCGCACGAGGAGCGCCTGCATCTGATCGTCGTGCGCTCCGACGGCGCGCACTTCCGCCACGTCCACCCCGTGATGGACGCGGACGGGCGCTGGTCACTGCCCTGGACCTGGGACGCCGCCGGGACCTACCGCGTCTACGCGGACGCCGTGCCCAGCGCGGGCGGCGCCGTCACGTTGACCCGCACGGTCGACGTCGCGGGCGAGCTCGCCCCGGTCCGCGACGCCGAGGTCTCCACCGCGGCGACGGTCGACGGGTACGACGTCGCGCTCGACGGGAACCTCGAGGCCGGGACGGTCTCCCGGCTGACCGTCGAGGTCACGCGCGACGGCGAGCCGGTCACGACGCTCGAACCGTACCTGGGCGCCTACGGGCACCTCGTCGCGCTGCGCGACGGCGACCTCGCCTACCTGCACGTGCACCCCGAGGGCGCCGAGCCGGAGGCCGGGCAGGTCTCGGGCCCCACGGTGTCGTTCGGCGTTGAGGCGCCGACCCCGGGCCGCTACCTGCTGTACCTCGACTTCCAGGTGGAGGGCCAGGTACGCACCGCGGCGTTCGTCGTCGAGGCGACGGCCGACGGGACTCCCGCCCCGGCTCCCGCCCCTGCGCCCGAGGACTCCCCCGGGGCCGGTCACGACCCGGCGACGCACGACCACTGATCACACCCGTACGCCCGGCAGTGCGCTGCCGGGCCGGAAGGAGGACCTCATGACGGCACCGGCCGCCCCGTCACCGGGGACGTTCGTCGAGCTCGAGATCGGCGGGATGACCTGCGCCTCGTGCGCCATGCGGATCGAGAAGAAGCTCAACCGGCTCGACGGAGTCACCGCGACCGTGAACTACGCGACGGAGAAGGCGAAGGTCACCGTCCCGGAGGGCGTCGACGCCGCCACGCTCATCGCTGAGGTCGAGAAGACCGGCTACACCGCCGCGCTCCCGCGCGTCGAGGACCCCGACGCCCCGGCGACGGCCGAGGCGGACGACACCGACCCCGAGCTCACCGCGCTGCGCCACCGTCTGATCGGTGCCGTGGTGCTCTCGGTGCCCGTCATCGCGATGGCGATGGTCCCCGCGCTGCAGTTCACGTACTGGCAGTGGGCCAGCCTCGCGCTCGCCGCGCCCGTCGTGGTGTGGGCGGCCTGGCCGTTCCACCGCGCCGCGTGGACCAACCTGCGCCACGGCGCCGCGACGATGGACACCCTCATCTCGGTGGGGACCAGCGCCGCGTTCCTGTGGTCCCTCTACGCGCTGTTCCTCGGCACCGCGGGCGAGCCGGGCATGACCCACCCGTTCACGCTGTCCGTCGCGCCCACCGACGGCGCCGGGAACATCTACCTGGAGGTCGCGGCCGGCGTCACGACGTTCATCCTCGCCGGCCGCTACTTCGAGAAGCGGTCCAAGCGGCAGGCCGGCGCCGCGCTGCGCGCGCTGCTCGAGCTCGGGGCCAAGGACGTGGCGGTGCTGCGTGACGGCGCCGAGACCCGCATCCCGATCTCCGAGCTCAGCGTGGGCGACGAGTTCGTCGTGCGCCCCGGCGAGAAGATCGCCACCGACGGCACCATCGTCACCGGTACCTCCGCCGTCGACGCCTCGATGCTCACGGGCGAGTCCGTGCCCGTCGAGGTGGGCGAGGGCGACGCCGTGACGGGCGCGACCGTCAACGCGGGCGGGCGGCTGGTCGTGCGCGCGACGCGCGTCGGCGGCGACACCCAGCTCGCGCAGATGGCGCGGCTCGTCGAGGACGCCCAGTCCGGCAAGGCCCGCGTCCAGCGCCTCGCCGACCGCGTCTCCGCGATCTTCGTCCCCATCGCCATCGCCATCGCCGTTGGCACCCTCGGCGCGTGGCTCGGCGCGGGCGCGCCGGCCTCGGCCGCGTTCACCGCCGCCGTCGCGGTGCTCATCATCGCGTGCCCGTGCGCGCTCGGCCTCGCCACCCCGACTGCGCTCCTGGTCGGCACGGGCAGGGGCGCGCAGATGGGCGTCCTCATCAAGGGTCCCGAGGTGCTGGAGTCCACGCGCGCCGTGGACACGGTCGTGCTCGACAAGACCGGCACCGTGACCACGGGTGTGATGACCCTGACCGACGTCGTCACCGGCACCGGGGTCGACCGCACCGACCTCCTGCGCCTCGCCGGCGCGCTCGAGGACGCGTCCGAGCACCCCGTCGCCCGGGCGATCGCCCGCGGCGCCGCCCAGGAGGTCGGCACGCTGCCCGTGCCCGAAGACTTCACCAACGTCGAGGGCAAGGGCGTGCAGGGCGTCGTCGACGGGCACGCCGTGCTCGTCGGGCGCGAGTCGCTCCTCGCCGAGTGGGCCCAGCACCTCCCCCACGACCTCGCCGATGCCAAGGCCCGCGCCGAGGAGCAGGGCCGCACGGCCGTCGTCGTCGGCTGGGACGGGCACGCCCGCGGCGTGCTCGTCATCGCCGACGCCGTGAAGCCCACGAGCGCCCAGGCCATCGCCCAGCTCCGCGGGCTCGGCCTGACCCCGGTCCTGCTCACCGGCGACAACGCCACAGTCGCGCACCAGATCGCGGCCGAGGTCGGCATCGAGCAGGTGATCGCCGAGGTCATGCCCCGGGACAAGGTCGACGTCGTCGCCCGGCTCCAGGCCGAGGGCAAGGTCGTCGCGATGGTCGGCGACGGCGTCAACGACGCCGCAGCCCTGGCCCAGGCCGACCTCGGCCTGGCAATGGGCACCGGCACCGACGTCGCGATCGAGGCCGCCGACATCACCCTGGTGCGAGGCGACCTGCGCTCCGCGGCCGACGCGATCCGCCTGTCCCGACGCACCCTCGGCACGATCAAGGTGAACGTGTTCTGGGCGTTCGCCTACAACGTCGCCGCGATCCCGCTCGCCGCCCTGGGCCTGCTCAACCCCATGCTCGCCGGCGCGGCGATGGCGTTCTCCAGCGTCTTCGTCGTGGGCAACAGCCTGCGCCTGCGGTCGTTCACCAGCCGGGCAACCAGCCCGAACCCGTCCACCACCACGTCAACCGCGCCGGCCGCGCAGCTCGCCGGCGTCTGACCAGACCACCAATTCCAACGATCTCCGGGAGGACCACCATGTGCCATCAGCACGACCACCACGACGCCCACAACGGTCACGGCGACAACGACCAGCAGAACGGGACGCACCACGCCCACGCTGCACCCGCGGCCCCGAGCGGTACCTCGCAGGAGGTCGACCTCGCGGAGTGCCCGGTCATGCCCGGCAGCATGAGCGTCAAGGCCGACGCGGAAGCGGCCGGACTCGTCCGTGAGTACGAGGGTCAGCGCTACTGGCTGTGCTGCTCCTCCTGCGGCCCGCTCTTCGACGCCAACCCCCAGCAGTACGCCCGCACCGCCTAGACCACTGCCCGGTGCCGTTCTCGTGCACGATGTGCACAGCGCGGCACCGGGCACCAGCGGTCGACCGCACCATCACCGAGAGGACGACCATGACGGACATCCCCGAGCTCGCAACGCCACAGGACGCACCCCACGGGTACATCACCGACAAGGCCCGCTACCTCGCACGCCTCAAGCGCATCGAAGGACAAGTGCGCGGCCTGCACCGCATGGTCGACGAAGAGCAGTACTGCATCGACATCCTCACCCAGGTCAGCGCCCTGACCAGCGCCCTGCAAGGGGTCGCGCTCGGGCTGCTGGACGACCACCTCAAGCACTGCGTCGTCGACGCCGCCAAGACCGACGGCGCCGACGCGGAGATCAAGATCAAGGAAGCCTCCGACGCCATCGCCCGCCTCGTCCGCTCCTAGCGACCACCCACGGCCGATGCGCATCACCAGAACCGCTCGGGCAGCGCTCAGGTGTCCTCGACGTCGACGGCTCGACGTACCGCCTGCCGCGCCTGCTCGGTGACGCGTCGAAGGTCCTCCACCCCGACCTCGTCGGTGCCGGAGAGAAGCTCGGCGAGCGCCGGGGCAAACTCGAGCATCTGCGGCGAAGGACTCGAACGCGCGTCAGCGAAGAGTTCACCGTGCGGCCGGGCCTGAACCAGCGCGAACGCGAGCGCGATATCGAGCGTCGTCACTTGCGGAGCACCACGGAACCGAGCGATCTCAGTACCGACCACGACCAGCGCCCGAGCTTCCTCGGACATCCGCATCTACTACCCCCGGTCACCGTCGATCAGGCGAACAACCGAGACGCGCTCGCCCCGCTCCTACGGTCCACCCTCCCTCGCTCCAACGCCGCACGACCGCCGGACACGCCATGTTCAGTGAAGCCAGCCGTCCCACTTGGGTTCGTACCGGCACCCGCCCTCGAGCGCGCTCGGCGCGGGGATCTGCTCGACGGCGCGCGCGAGGGCGACGTCGTACGGCATCGCCCTCGCGCCGGCCATGGCTCAGCCTGGGACGTTGCGCGGGTCGTGCCCGTGGGAGTCCTTCTGCGCGATCGTCCCGTCGAGGTTCTTGATCACGAGCTCGGCGCTGTCACGCTCGGCGGCCGCGCGTCCGGCGGCGACCGCGTCGTCCTTCTTCGCGTGGTTCGACAGCGGTTCCCGCTCGCCCTGGCGGCGCACGTGCCACTGCTCGTCCTTGTGGTAGACCTCGATCGTCACGGCCACGGGGTGCTCCTTCCGGTGGTGTTAGAGACCACCGTGGAACGACCCTGTGGTTCTCGCACGTTCGCCGCTGACGTCAGGCGACGGGCTCGACGAGCGCGGGCGAGTCGTTGCGCACGTTCCCCACGGCCGGGGAGACCTCGACAGGGTGGAGGTGCGGTTCGGGGACGCGTCGCAGCAGCGCGTCGACGTCGCCGGCGTCTGTGAGGTCGGGGTCGAGCCAGCGGTCCCACAAGTCGTCGGGCAGCAGCAGCGGAGACCGGTCGTGGATGTGCCCGAGGGTGTCGGTCGCGTTCGTCGTGATGACGGTCAGGGACCACAACCACCGGTCGGGGTCGTCGTCGCCCTTCGTGGGGTCGCGCCACAGCTCGTACAAGCCAGCGGCCGCCAGCGGCGCGCCGTCGGGGTCGGTCAGGTAGTAGGGCGTCTTGCGGCCCTTGCCGGACTCGGGTGCCTGCCACTCGTAGTACCCGTCCATCGGCACGATGAGCCGCCGCTTCGTGGCCGCCCGGCGAAAGGCCGGCTTGTCGGTGATCGTCTCGACGCGGGCGTTGATCATGCGCGAACGGATCTTCGCGTCCTTCGCCCACGACGGCACCAGGCCCCAGCGCAGCGTGCGCAGCTGGCGCACCGGGTGCTCACTCTCGACGCGCTCGAGCACGGCCCGAACGTCCTGCGTCGGAGCGACGTTCCACGAGGGCCCGAGTTCGTCGCCCACGAGCTCGGAGACGCCGAAGCGGCGCGCAAGTTCGTCGTCGCGGCGGGCGCTGGCGTATCGACCACACATGCGCACAGCGTGCCCCTCCCGCGGGTGCCCCGCGACCACAGCACCTCGGCGCCCGGGTCGAACGTGGAGGCCCTGCTGTCACTCGCCCTTGCGGCAGGTGCGGCAGCGACGACGTCCATCGGATGGGTACACGATCGTGTTCTCGGGGGTGTACTCGTGTCCCCGCGGGCAGTGGGTTCTGGCTGCCTGCCAGCCGCCGGGACCGACCCCGGCGGGAGTCCCCGACCGGTACCACCGGTCGTAGTGCATCTTGCAGAGGCGTCGGGCCTTCGCCGTCCGGCCGCACCCGTCAACCGAGCACGGCCGACCGTGCTCGGTGCGTGCGCGGCCTGTGTCCGCGAACCGCTCGCGGACGCGTTGTGCTGCGCCCGCGTCCAGTCGCCATCGGCCGTCCGCGGGCGGTGGGAAGGCCGCGCGGAGCCATGCGTACACGGCAGCACGAGAGACACCGATCTCCCGTGCCAACTCGGTCGGCGTCGTGTACTCGCCGTCGCTCCGCGCGGCCATCACGGCGAGGGTCAGTCGTTGCTCGTCGCGTCCTGCACCGGGACGTCGCGCTTGGCGGCGCGACGTCGGGTGCGGATCTTCTTGTCCGGCTCGGCGAAGCCGATCTTGCGCAGCTCGTCGACGGTCCAGCCGGCGCTCAGCGCGGCGTTGAACGCGCGCACGTCTTCGCGCTCGGCGGACGCGATCCGCTCGGTGATCCGACGCTGGAACTCCGCGAGCTCCCGGTCGGTCTCCTCGCGGACGTCTGTGACGCTTTGCCGTGCTTCCGCGACGGCGCGAATGGCCCCCATTCGTGCTTCCTGTGCGCGCTGCGCGCGCTCCAGTGCCTCATCCACGCTCAGTGTCTTTGCCATGGTCTGAGCGTACGAGAGCTGTGCTCAACGCGGAACCCCAACGCGCCGGTCACGGCGCCCCTCGCGGCTCGCTGCGAGCACGGGCAACGCGCAGGGCGCGACGAACGACCAAGGCGTCCCGGACGGAGCAAGCTATACACTTAGCACGGCTAAGTGGCTCGATCAGTGGACGGCTCCGCCGGCCCCTGGCACACTGGACGTGTGGTCCCCGCACGGGGCGGGGTCGCTGCGCTGGGCTGAAAGGCGGGTGGAACGCATGAGCGACGAGGCTCCTCGGTCGCGGCAGCTCACCCGACGGCGACGCGCGAACGTCGAGGGCGGCCGACAGCACCGCCACGAGGTGAAGGTCACGCCTGAGGAAGAGGGCATGCTGCTTCGCCTCGCGCACGAGCAACGCGTGACCGTGCCGCGTCTACTCGTGGAGTCGGCGTTGGCGTCTGGCACGTCGGAGACGCCGACCGAGCGTCGCAACGCGATGGCTCAGCTCTTCGGTCTGCACCGCCTGTTGGCCGCGGTGTCGAACAACGTCAACCAGATGGCGAAGGCGACCAACGCGACTGGCGAGGTGCAGGACGAGATGGTCGAGACGCTGCGGGCGGTGCGCCGTCTCGCCGAGCGGATCGACGCGACGATCGACGGGCTGAGCCGGCCGTGATGCCCAACGTCGTCCGGGGCGACCGCATGGCCGGACTGATGTCCTACCTCGTCGGGCCGGGCCGTGCCAACGAGCACACCGAGCCGCACCTGGTCGCGGGTGACGCGGCGCTGATGGCGTGGCACAACGACGACGAGCTCGGGCGCGACGCGGCTCTGCGGATCGCGCACCATCTGGACCAGCCGCGCACGGCCTACGACGTGCACGTGACCGGCGGTCACGTGTGGCACTGCTCCCTGTCGCTGCGAGCCGATGAGGGGACGCTGACCGACGAGCAGTGGAACGCGATCGCGAACGACTTCGTGCGCGCGATGGGGTTCGACGACAACGAGGGCACGAAGGCGCCGTGTCGGTGGGTCGCCGTGCGTCACGGTGTCTCGACGAACGGCAACGACCACATCCACCTTGCCGTGAACCTGGTGCGCGAGGACGGCACGAAGGCGTCGGTGCACAACGACTTCCGGCGCGCCCAGACTGCGGTGCGCGCGCTTGAGGTGAAGCACGGCCTGGAGCAGCTGGAGTCGGTACGGGCGGAGCGCTCGACGCGCGGCTACGACCCGGCCGAGCGCGAGGCTCAGGCGCGTGCACGGGCGCAGGCCAAGTACGAGCGCGCGAGCCGCCTCGAGGGCGGGCGCGTACCGGCCTGGTCAGCGCTGCCGGGGGCGGACCGACAGGCGCGCGTCGCGGCCGAGCTGCGCACCGATCAGCCCCGGTACCTGCTCGCCCTCAAGGTGCGTGGGTGCGCGAGCGCGAGCCAGGACGAGGCCGAGTTCGTGCGGCGCATGCGCCGGGCCGGACTGCTGGTCCGGGCCCGGTTCGCGGACGGACGCACGGACGTCGTCACGGGCTACTCGGTGGCCGAGCGGCCACAGGCTGGCGAGCGACCGATCTGGTACGGCGGTGGCCACCTCGCGCGCGACCTGTCCCTGCCCCGTCTGCGCGACGGGTGGCCGGACACACCGACCGGCGCGAGCGACGCGGCGGCCGAGTGGAACGCTGCCAAGCGCGGCCGACGGGTCGTGTCCGCGGGTCGCGAGACGACCGAGCCGGACCCCGAGATGTGGGCCAAGCAGCACGACGAGCTGCGCGCACTCGTGGACCGGTTGCGGTCGGTCCCGGTCGAGGACCGGGACACGTGGGCGACCGTCGCACGCCAGACCGCGGGTGCCTTCGCCGCATGGTCGAATGCGACCGAGGAGACGCCCGGCGACCTCGCCGCGGCCGCCGACGCGCTCTCCCGATCGGCCCAGACGCACCGACGCACCGTGCGCCCGGACAAGGCTGGGACGATCGCCATCTCGGGGGCGGCGATGCTCCTGGCGAGTGCGGCCCGCGGCGGGCACGGGACCGTCGCGCAGGCCGCGATGATCCGTCAGCTGCTCCGGCTCACCCAGGCAGTGCACGGGGCGGCCGTCGCGGCCCAGCAGGAGCGTCATGCGCGCCTGCTCGCCGAGGACACCCGGGCACGGCTCGTGCGCGTGCGCGAGGCTCTGCCGAGTCTCACGCAGAGCGGCGGCGGCACGGCGACGGTCACCGCGCCGGCGCCGACGACGACGGTGCTCGACCCGCAGGCACAGGCCGTGCTCGACAGGCTCAACGCGGGACACACCGACGCGAGTACGACGGCGTCGCCGCTGCCGGCAGACCTTGAGGCGGCACGGCGACGGCACGCGGTCCAGCCGGGCGCAGAGCGCGGCCCGGAGCGATAGGAGGGGGCAGGTCATGGCTGAGGAGAGCGACGGCATCGAGGAGGCGTTCGAGGGCCAGCTACGCGTGCTGGTCACCGCCGCTGGGCAGGTCGGTGAACGCCTCGCGCGGATGCGCGAGCAGGCGCTGCGACGCGCCCAGGCACGTAGCGAGCAGCAGGCCCGCGAGATGCAGTCCCGGTTCGAGGCCGAGCGGCGTGCCGCCCGCGTCGAGCTCGGCAACGTGTACCGCTCGGACTGGTGGGACCGGGCGTCTGCCGAGCAGGTCGCCCAGACGTACCAGGTCGCTCGCACGTGGGCCCGCGAGGACCCCGACGCGGTGCGCGCCGAGGAGCACATGCGCACCGAGATGCGCACCCGGTACGGACTGGACCCGGACGGGCTCGCCGCCCGTGCGCAGGCCGAGCGTGACGCGCGCACGCCCGGCCCGCGGTTCGAGGCCCGCGACGAGCTCGACGGCTCGCAGCCGGTCCGCGAGCTCACGAAGGACGACGCTCTGGCGATGATCGATCGCCTGCCGGCGGACGCCGAACTGGGACCGATTGGTCGCGGCGGGCTGCGCGATGTGCAGGCCTGGAAGGGCAAGGACCCCGACGTCGATCTCGCGATCGCGTCGAAGTTCCCGCACCTGATGAGCCAGGCCGAGCTCGTGGCCGTCGCGGCCGCCGAGAAGGAGCGCCACCGCGCCGCCGCGGAGCACGCCGAGGCCCAGCGACTCATGCAGCAGGCCGACCGCGAGGACCGGCTGGCGGACGAGGCGCGCAGCGCCGCCGAGCACGAACCGGACCCCGACGAGCGCGCGCGGGCGGCAGCCGAGGCAGCCCAGCGTGACGCGCTCGGGGACCGTGCCCGCGAGGACGGTCGTGCCACGTACGACAGCGCCGAACGCCGCGAGACCACGGCGAGCGAGCTGCACGCCAAAGGTATCGACGGCGACGTCGTCGAGACCCGGATGCGCGCCGACGTCAGCCAGGCCCGGCCTGCCACTGAGGCCGTTGCGGCCAAGACCGCGGGCCGCAGCCCGAAGGCCCGAAAGACCCGGGGCCGAGGGGCTCAGGCTCAGCGCACGGGACTTGGACGTTGAGTCGCAGCATTCAGCAAGCTCCCCCAAGAAGCGAGACGGCATGTTGCTCATTGGAGCCGGAGCAATGCCTCGAGTGAACGACCCTACGAAACACGGCAACTGATGGGTTCAGTCATCCGGTGATGGCGAAACTTGGCAACTTTCCGGAGACGGCCAACCGACAATCTGGTGAATGACACTGTTGCAGCCGACGTCTGCGAGGACGATCGTAGCTATCGCCACCGCCAAGGACGCAAGGGCGACCCAGAGTGCCCACCGGCCAATCTTAAATGCATCTGCAGACGCGCCAAGCGATGCAACGGATGAGAGAATGTCGCGGTACTCGCGATCCGCGGTGACCAACGCTTCGAGCCGCTGATCTTGCAGTTTGCGCACGCGCTCAATAAAGCTGCGCGGCTTCCCCCCTGCGTCCTCAAGGTTTGGATGATTCGCGCGTGCGCTGGGGGTGAGCTCGTAAACAAATTTGTGAGCCCCGTCCCACATCCACTTTCGATCCTCTCCCCAAAACACTGCCGCTTCGCGACTGACCGTTGCCAGATCCAGACTAAGCGTGAGGAAGTTCTGCCGGAGATCGCGCAGCGCCCCTGCCTTGAATTGCCCGTGTCGAGTCGTAGCGCGATCACGAATCTCGGCGTAGCGCTGCGCGCTTATTTCGAGGAATTCTGAGACCGCGAGCATAATCATCAGGAAGTACGCCGACTCCACCCGATGGGCTACGGCCCTATCGATATTGTCACCCATTAGCCTTGAATGCCGGCTTCTTTTCCAGGCTTCAGTGATCGCGCCACGGTTTCCCCAAAGGGTCCAGAGTGGGCCATCGCCGAGCGTCGGATGCATGCGAGGGTCGTTTTCTGTGAGAACAAGTTTCTCCAGTGACGGCGAGACGATCTGGTGCGCCTCATGGTCGGGCAACCCGATGGCTCTGAGCGCGTCGCTGAGTTTCCGGGCGTCGTCGAGTTCTGGTTCCACGTAGCTCTCCGTGGCTGGGTCATGCTGCTCAAGCAGCATCAGATCCAAGAGAAGCTGAGGAGAGTCGTTCGCCGCAAAATAGCCTGGGACTTGCTCGGCCATCCAATCCCGCGCGGCATCGTGAAGGCTGCGCCGGACCGCCTGGGTCTCGTGAAACGCCGCCCACTGTCTGTCTAGGCTCCGTCGGCGTATATTGTGGTGGCCCTCCCGCACCATGATTGGCTCGTGTGGTCGGTGCCACTCGCGATCCAGCGACGATGCCGCGGACTCGGTTAGCGTGAAATGTGCCACGATCGCGGTGAGTCCCGCGCCAATCTGGACCGCCCGCAGTTCTATCCACTCGAATTCGGACGGAAGTTCGGAGCGAATCGCGTCCGGATTCCACAACTTGGAGTCTTTTTGCGCCACGTCAACGAGTCGCCACCAGTGCATGCCTTTGCCCGAGCGGGCTTGCTGGAGAATGGTCGGGTTGTCTTCCCTTTCGAGGCTTCCCCACCGTGAGTGCTTCCAGCCGTTCTTGTTGAGAGATCTCTCGAACGCTGGCAGTTGCGACGGCGGGAATAGCTCAACCACCCAAAGTCCTGCGACAGTAACATGCTCGTCGTCGGGGACACAAATGTTGTGCATCCAGTCATCGAGCGACCATGCTTTATCGCGGTCGTGTTCGTTATATTGAAATAGGTTGTTAATGCCGTTGTTTACGGCTCTCCTTGCGCGCTCTGGTAGGAAGCGCCTTCGCCATCCGCTAGACAACCAAGAGAGCATGCGGTATGGCAGGTCGTACCACCGACGTCCTTCGCCGATCTCTGGGACCAGGTCGAAAACTCTTTCGATCTCTGCCGAGAGTTTAACGCCCTCTTCGTTCGGTTCACGCTTTTTGCGCGGGCGCCGTCGCTTCTGGCGATAGCGCTCTCGCCAATCTGGGTCCGTGTGCCCCTTTGGGGTATTCACCCGAATCCTCCCGCCTCCGGCTAGTGTGCGATCTTGGGGAGGTTACCGCTTGCAGCTGCCTCATCTCGGTTCCTCGCGCGCGTCGGGAAACATGCCTTCGGGGGGCGCGGCGTACGGCAGCGGCGCGCCGGGGGTGTTGCGGTCGTGCTCGCCGTCGACGGGGCCGAACGGGCCGTTCTGGGGGTCGAGCAGGACGGCCATGTGGTGGTCGGCGTGGTCGCGCCACCACACGCTCATGCCGGTTGCGGGGTCTTGGCGCAGGTGCTCCCAGGCGCGCCAGAGCGCTTCGAGGCGGATCACTGCTTCGTCGTACTTCCACCACTCGGCGGCCCAGACTCGGTGCTCGCCGCGGCCGGCGATGTGGCGCCGGTAGACGTTGCGCAGGTACTCGCGCACGAACTCGTCGACCGACCCGTAGTAGAGCGCCGGCGTGCTGTCGGCGCCCGCCTGCTCGACGGCTACGGGTCGCGCCTGGTCGATGGCGGCGGCGAGGTCCTGGTCGGCGTGGTGGACCACGGCGGCGGCGTCTTCGAGCTCGCGTTCCCGGGTGCTGACCGTGGCGGTACGCCGGGCGAGAGCTCGGCGGGCCTTCAAGACGTCTTCGGCCGCGGCGACGCGCTGCCAGGTGGCCTTGGTCTCGTCGTCCTCGTAGTCGGTGCCCTTTGCCTCTGCGACGCGCAGGACGCCCTCGGCATCTGCGAGGGCGTCGCGCGCGTCGTCGAGCTGGGTCGTCGCGCGTGCGTGCGCCGCCAGCGCGTTCTCGAGTGTGGCCCGTGCCTCGGCGACCTCGGGGGGCTCGATGTCCGCCGGGCCGGTGAGAGCCGGCGCGTCGTTGACGTCGATGGGCTGGGCCTCGATCGTCGGCTCGTAGTCGTCGGTGCCCCAGTCGCTCACGGTGCCTCCTCGAGCGGAGTAGCGGCCGCGACGGTCGCCATCTCGTCGTGGGCTTCGCGCAGGGTGCGCCCTGCCTGCGGGTCGTTCGCGGTGATGGACGCCTCGACGGCTTCGCGGTGCGGCCCGGCCATCCATGGGACGGTGCGGATGAGGGTCGGGCGGGCCCCGGAGGCCAGGACGACGGCGCGGCCCTTGGGCAGTGCCGCGAGGTCGGCCACGTCGAGGATGCGTTCGCGGTGCAGCTGCTGGGAGACGGTGCGCTGCCCGCGCCCGGTCGACGTCGAGGAGGAGAGCCGGTCGTAGTCCCCGATCATGCGGGAGAGGTCCTCGAGGAAGTTTGCCTCGCTCACTCCCCCGCCGTAGACCTTGACGTTGGACGCGCTCCACAGCTTCTTCATGCCGGACTCGCCCCAGACCTCCACGCCCTGGGACCAGCTCTGCAGCACGGTGTCCAGGACGATCCCGCGTGAGCCGTAGTGCGAGTAGAGGTTCGGCAGCTCGCGCCAGCGGCACACGTTCGCGGCCTCGTCGAGCACGCCGACGAGCGGGGTCGCCAGCCGCCCGCCGGCGGAATGCGCGGCCAGCTCCTCGGCTGCCTCCACGACGGCGACGGTGAGGGCGGTGACGAGCGGTCCGGCCGTGCCGCGTCCTTCCTTGGACAGCGAGTACAGGGTGCCGGGCTTGGTCGGCTCCTGCCCCGCTGCCGCGGACGGCAGCCCGGCGCGCACGAACTCCTCCGGGCTGAACTGGGGTCGGGTGTCGACGGGGCCTTGAGGGGTGATCCAGGCCGCGATCTGCCGGTTGGTGAGGCACGACGCCATCTGCTGCGCGGTGCCGTACACGCCGCCGCGCTGCTTCTCGGGTGCGGCGATGACGCCGGCGACCTGGTCGGCGGTCAGCGTGTAGCCGTGCTCGGTGAGGATCGTGACCGGGGCCTGGGTCGTGGGGCGCGTGAGCCAGGTGTAGACGTCGGTGATCGGGCGGGCGTCGAGCGCCGCGGCGAGCAGGAGACCGGCGAGGAGGTCCTGGCCGGCTGGGTCGAAGTAGGCATCTGTGCGGGCGCCGGGGTCGCGCGAGCCGGACGCGAAGTGCTCGGCCAGCTTGGCGGCGCGCACCTCGTCGGTGACGTAGCTCAGCGGGTTCCACCACCAGGTGGGTTCCTCGCCGGCGATCCCCTGCGGGTCGAACACCCACACCGGCCCGATGCCAGCGCGCGGACCGCGCGTCTGGTCGACGACGTCGCGCTTGTTCGACGTCGACAGGACTGAGCCTGGTGCGTCCAGGATCTCCGGGACGACCATCGACGTCGTCTTGCCGGTGCGGGGACCGGCGATCGTCATGCGCATGTCTTCCCACGAGCTGAGCAGGCGCTGCCCCGTGGACACGGTGACCCCGATCGGCAGGCCGGGTGCGGCCTGCACCCCGAGGCGCTGCGCCGTGCGGCTCACGTGTTTGCGGGAGAGCCCTTCGACGTCGCGGCCACGGCCCATGTAGGTGGCCGCGCGGTCGACGCGGGTACGGCGTGCACTCTTGCGCGCGAGGGCGACGCCCACCAGGGAGCCGAGCGCGACGACGATCAGCGCCAGGCCGGACAGGACCCACCAGCCGGGTGCGCCAGGCCAGGCGAGGTCGCCGCCGAACAGCCCGAACGTCACGGTGAACGGGTCGCCTGGCACGACGACGCCGGTGCCGGCGAGCTTGTGGCCCAGGTGCATCGCGGCGTAGATCGCTCCGACGCCGAGCACGACGACGACGATCCCGACCCAGAGCAGCACGACCTCGCCGGACAGGCCGCCGGGGTCGCGGCGCCGGTTGTTCGGGACGCTCATCACGCCGCCCCCTCGTCGAGCAGGCCCGTACGCGACCGGTCGGCCCAGCGCACGGCGCTCATGTGCAGCGACTTCTCGGACTCGGTGAGTACGAGGTCGATCGGGATGCCGGGGCGGCCACCGACCTTGACGAGAAACTTGCCGCGCCCAGGGGGCGGCGTCTCGCGACCTTCCTTTGGGTCCCACGCGGGCGGGTCCTGCCACCCGGCGAGCAGTTCCTGCTCACCGCGCGAGAGTGCGACGACGGACGTCAGCAGCGGCATCTCGCTCAGGGGCAGGCCGCCGCACACGACCAGGCCGGACCGCTCGATGAAGCCCATGGCCTTCTGCCGGTCCTCCTCGAGCGGGAGGGAGCGCAGGTCCTTGAGCGTGTGCGTGATCATCGCCAGGCCCACCCCGACGGTGCGGTTGAGGCGGGTGAGGTAGTCGACGCGGTCGACGAGGCCCGGGCCGGCCTTGAGGGCCTGGTGGAGCTCGTCGAGGATCACGAAGTAGTGCCGGCGGTTTTTCGAGGCCGACGTCGGCGAGGGTCTGGGCGATGTTCACCACGGCGAAGCCGGCGGACCAGGACGCGAGCAGCGCGACCGCGCGCAGGTCGCCGTCGGACTGAGGGATCGCCGAGACGTCGTAGACCACGGCCCGGTCACGGCGCATGGGGTGCGTGGTCGGCTTGGCGAACACGTCCCCGAACTTCCCGCCCGGGCTCAGCGCCACGAGCGAGGCTTCCAGCTCCTCGGTGACCTCCTGGTAGCGGTGATCGGTCCCGCGGTCCAGGGCCGCCTCACGCAGCTCGGGCGGCGCCGAGCGCACCACGCGCAGCAGGTCCGGGATCAGGGGGACGCCGTCGTGGTGCTCGTCGAGCCAGGCGATACCGCGCGCGAGGATCGTCTCCTCGCGCGAGGTCGGGGCGCTCTTGCGCAGCACCGTGATGAGCGCGACGAGCATGTTCAGGCGCAGGCCCTGGGCATCGGCCAGGACTTCCTCGGCCGCCTGGTGGTACCCGGCCGCGCGCAACCGGCGCGCGGCGTCGGGAGCCTCGCCCGGGTCCAGGACGTTCAGCGACCCGCGGTTGCGTCCGAGCGGGATCACCTGGCCGCCCAGCTTCTCGACCATGCGGACGTAGTCCGGGCGGGTGTCCCCCAGCACCAGCGGGATCACGCCCTGCCCGGACAGGCCGACGGCCATGCGCATGACCGCGGACGTCTTGCCGAGACCGGGACGGCCGAGGAAGAACACCGAGGGGTTCCCGATGAGGTTCGCCCGCTGGTACCAGCTGATCGGGTCGCAGCACAGCGTGGCGCCGGTGAGGATGTGCCGGCCGAACGGCACCCCCACCATGGGGGTGCCGGCGCCGATCGCGAACGGCCACATGCCGCACACCTGCACGGTGGTGCCGCGCCACTCGTCGGCCTGCTGGATGTAGTTGGACTGGCCGCGACCGCGGCCTAGCCACCCGCGCATCGGCGGGCGCTGGGGGCGCAGCTCGCGCTGCCCCCGTGCCTTCTTCGCGCGTGTTCGGGTGCTCACAGCTTCTCCCTCAGCTCGGCCGGGACCTTGATGTGCTTCGGGAGCACCAGGCCCAGCGGAAGGGCCGCGGCGAATGCGGAGTCCTGCGACCCGTACACGGGCCGCAGCCGCAGGCGCGCCGTCGCGGCGAGGTTGTCGATCGCGGCCCGGGCATCGGCCTCGCGGCGGGCGTCGGTCACCGTGGCGGTGACGAGCATCCCGAACTGCACCAGGCCCGCCCCGCTGGCCTCTTCCTGCGCCGTCGCGGCCGCAGCGCGCACAGCGAGTGTCTCGCGGGCGGCTGGCTTGCTGGTCGAGGTGACCCGGAACTCCGCGGCCCGCAGGTCGGCCTCGACGATCGCCGCGGCGCGCGCCGCGTCGATCGGCCGGTACAGCAGGGTCACCCGCTTGCGCGCGATCTCGCGGTGCGGGGCGAGGAGCCGGGCCAGGACGCCCGACTGGACGTTGCCGCGGGGCGCCGACGTCATTGCCCACGTGCACGAGTACGCCGAGTCGTGGCGGTACCCGCCCCAGGACGCTTCCGCGGCCGAGGGGCCGACGTCGGGCCAGGACAGCTCGACGGGCTCGCCCGCCGCGTGCGCCTCGTCGATGAGCACCGCGGCGGCCGGGTCGTAGGCGACGCGGATCGCCTCGCACACGTCCTGCGCCGACAGCGGGTGCGCCGCACCTGCGCCGGTCGCCTGCAGGCCGGCCGTGAGGCTGGGCAGGCGCGCGGCGAGCTCGCGGCCCATCTCCTCAGGCTTGCGCTTCTTGCCACCGACCCGGTTCGCCGCGGTGAACGTGATGGCGACGTACGCCTTCACCGTCGAGGACCCGGCCGGGTAGCGGTCGACGACCTCGAGGAGCATCTGCCGAGCGAACTCGGGCGCGCCGTCGTCCAGGTTCGTCTCGACCTCACGACGCAGACGCGACCCGGAGTCGGGTGCCGTCTCGATCGTGACCGACGCGGCCTCCACGCCGGGCTCGTCACCGAGGTTCGCCAGCCAGTGACCCCAGTCGGCCACCCAGACGTCGATCTGGTCCTGGTCGACGAGAGCGGCGCCGTCGGGCTCCGTACCGATCACCACGGAGTACGACCCGGTCGCCGGCGTATAGAGCAGCGCGAACGGCCGACCGTAGGAGTCGGTGTGCTCGGTCAGCCGGGTTGGTGCCGCGAGGCCCGGGAGCTGGTAGGTGCCCCACAGCGCGCGACCCAGCGGCCCCGAGCGGTACACGTGCGTGCCACGCGAGCGCGCGGACCACCACGCGACGCGCGCACCGCCGCGGCTGATGACGTTCTTGCCGTGCGCGTCCTTCGTCAACACGGCCAGCATGACGCCCCCGAGCACCGCGGCAAGGATCACGGCCTCAAGCAGCCCGGCGACCATCACGGTGATGACCACCGCGATGAGCCCTGCCAGGAGCATCCCCGTACTCACGGAACCGAGCCCGAGGATCCCTGGCGACGTCGGACGTCGCCAGTTCCCGTAGGTCCGAGGACCCCTGTTCACCTCAACGGCTGCCATCAGGACCGCCCCCCTCACCCGTCGACTGCTCACCAAGACTCTTCGCTGCACCTGCTGCGGCCTGTCCTGCCTTCGACGCGACATCCAGTGCCGCACCAGCCGCCATACCCACCGGGCCGCCCGCCGCACCAGCCGCGGCCGCCCCACCTCCAGCCGCTGCGGCCCCACCGGCCGCCGCGCCTGCACCAGCGCCTGAACCAGCGCCTGCGGTGCCCGCTCCGGCGCCGCTACCAGCCCCGGCTCCGGCCACGCTCTGTTGCGGGTTCGGCGGCGCACTCGCAGTCGGAGCGGTGTTGCCGCCCCCGCCTCCACCCGAGGGGCCCTGGCTCCCGCTCTGGCCGCTGCTACCCGGTTGCGCGTTGCTCGTCGTCGACGAGCTAGACCCACCCGAAGCGAGCCGTCCGATCGCGGCAGCGCCACTCGGCAGCGCCGCGAGGGCGCCGGCCGCCAGCGCGGCTCCACCGGCGCCGGCCGCCATCGCACCCACCATCGGTGTGACGAAGCGCATCAGCGCCGGCATCGCGAACAGCGCGATCACCATCAGCATCAGGCCGGTCAGGACGGCCAGCAGCCCCGAGCCGTCGTCAGAGAAGACGTCGGTCCCGACGAGCTGGAACGCGGCGGCGTAGATGATCGCCGCGGCGGGCTTGTAGAGGATGAAGGCCACCAGCCAGGCGATGCACTTGCGGAACCAGGTCTTACCCATCTCCGTGCTCGTGAACGACGCCGAGAGAGGCAGGATGCCGGTCAGGATCACGAGCATGCCGCCGCGGGCGACCATGAGGACGATCTGGAGCGCCGCAGCGAGGATCGCGATGATTCCGAGAATGATGATGAGCAGCGATCCCAAGCCACCCGCTGCGGGGTTCGTTGTCAGAGCGAGCAGGGTCAGCATGTTCTCCCCGAAGCATGCCGACCCGGCAGTCATGACGTCGCACTGGAGCGAGCCGTTCAGAACCCAAACCGAGAACGAGTCGGCGGCCGCGACGAGGATCCCCACGATCGTGACGCCGGCACCGGCGACCACGACGAGCGTCAGCAGGCTCTTGACCGTCTCCCGCCCGGGCTCGGCACGCTGCTCCCACGCCATGCGCGCGCCTCCGATGATGACTGAGACGATCGCCGCCGCCCCCATGTACCACCAGAGGCTCGACTGGAGGAAGAGCACTGCTCCGCCCGCGTTCTGCGGCCCCGTGGGCAGAAGCCCGGTGACGAGCGCGCTGGCACCAGAGATCAGCACCACGGCGCCCAGGACCAGGCCGACCTTCCCCACGGCCGCGATCCCTTCGCCGGCGCGCATGCGCGTGGCGATGAGTGCGCCCAGGATCACGAGCGAGAGGATCGCGACGACGAGGCTGATCCACGTGACGTACCCCATCACCGTGGAGATGTTCCCCGAGTTCGGTGCCGAGCTGCCTGCACTGATCGCAGACTGCCCGCCGGAGCCGGTGAGGTTCGGAGTGCCGATGTGAACCCAGATCGTTCCTAGCGAGGCAACCGCCTTGCCGAACGCCTCGAGGACTGCGTTGGCCATGTTCTCGATCGCGTCACCGATCGCGCTTGTCGCGAGCTGTTCGGCCTTGCAGCCGAAGTCGATGAATCCGCACTCCGCCACCGTCTGTCACTCCCCCCAGGTGATGTAGCCCGCGAGGTCCGGAACCGTCGCGGTGTTGAGCGGCTGGGCGACGTCGGCGCTGATCTTCCAGTCACCGTCCTGCCAGACCAGCTCGTAGACCCCAGAGAGGGTCACGTTCTGCCCACCGGACGACGCCCGGACAGCGAGGTCGACTCGGGCGGTGTCGCCGTCGTAGGCGAGCATTCGGAAGCCAGCCAGGTTCATGCGGGTGCCCTCAGAGCCTGAGGTGTCACCCACCTGACCGATGAGCTCGTCGCGGTACGGGCCGTCGGCGAGGCTGTAGTCGACCCACGCCCCGCTCACCGCCGGGTCGGAGCCCTGGACCAGTGCGTTCGCGGCCATGAAGAGCGCGCCGGTGGGCGAGTGCTGGAAGCAGAACCGAACCCCGTCTGCTGTGGTCTCCCTGGGCCCGTACTCGGGCGACGTGGGGTAAGCGGTGGTCCCCTGATACGCCCACTCGGCCTCCGGAGCGATTGACAGCGTGCCGGACAGTTCCACCCCCTCGAGGCCGCACACGCTGGCACCGTCCGCGACGTCCGAAGGCTCGGACGTCGGGGCGGCGCTCATCGTCGGCGACGGGGAAGACGGTGCGGGTGCGGGATCGTCAGAGCGCGTCGCGTTGACGATCGCGATCACGATGCCGAGCACCACGACGAGGGCGACGACCACCGCGGCCGCGATGAAGCCGGGCCGGGTGAACGGGTTCTGCTCGTTGTCGTCGGTTGCCATGTCGAAACTCCGCTCAGGCCCCGGAGATGAAGCCGACGAGCGCGACGGCAGCCGAGATGACGATCACGCCGCCGAGCGCCATGCCGATCTTGCCGACGTGCTCCCCGCCCTCGCCGCGACGCGACTGGACCGCCATGAGGGTGCCGGCCGCGATGAGGCCGAGGATGCACACGACGAGGCCAACCCACTTCGCCCAGCCGAGGATGGTAGAGACCGCGTCGGTGCCCGGCGGCTGGGTCGGTGCGGGATCGGGAAGCTGCGCCGGGATCACGGCGGCGAGGTCGCTCGCCGCCGTGAGGACGCTGTGCAAGGTGCTCATCGGGTTTCCTTTCGGTTGACGGTGCCGGCGGCACCAGGTCGGACGAGCGCGTCGAGGTCGTCGACGAGTCGGCGGACTTCGCGCGGGGAGTCGGACAGTGCCGGCGGCTCCCCCAAGCGCCATCCCTCGATCCACGGCAGAGTCCAGGCGCGGGGGACGCCGCCGGCGACGAGCTGGGCAAAGTCGCGCAGGGGCCGCGGCATCCGGCCTGGTGCGTCGGCGAGGATGACCAGCCCCAGTACCTCGACGTGCGGGACGAGGCCGGCCGCCCATTGGGTGGCTGCGGCCTGCGCGGCGCGCAGGCCGCGCATGCTCGAGCGCGCCGTGAGCACGACGCGAACTGGTGCGTGGTCCGGCAGCCGCGGCCACGCGTGCGCCGCGGCCCGCGAGCCGGGGACGAGATCGGCGAGCGTGGACTCTCCCGCTCCCCCGTGCACACCGAGCCACCACAGGGTCGCGTTCCAGTGCTGAGGGCGGGTCGGCAGCTGGTCGGCGCGTTCGGGCGCTGGGACGCCACGTTGTGGGACAGACGGGCCTGTCAGCACAGGCTGGGCGGGGTCAGCTACGGTCGCCTCGGCGGGGGGCGGCACATTTTGCGCGCGCGACACCCACGGGTTGGTATCGGACATTTGCCCAGAGCCCCCTGATAATTGGACGCAGTCGTCGATGCGCCGACCCTAGCGTGAGACACCAATGGAAGGCAACAGGATGCGTTATACATCTACAGACCTATACACAGTCACCGAGGCTGGTGTAGCGTCCAATGTGTTCGCATGCGTTCGTTGGTGCAGGTGTCTGCCGTGATATCGGCTCTGGACGAGTTGTTCGAGGGCCGTGACAAGACGCTGACGGTGCCGCAGGTCGCGGAGATCTTGGGTATGACCAAGCCGGGTGTCTACAAGTGGCTCAAGGACGGCGTGATCCCTGGGTACAAGATCGGGGCGACGTGGTTCATCCTGCGTGACGAGCTCAAGGCGACGCTGCAGGCGGGATCCAATGTCCGCCCGGTATCGCGTGAGGACGGCGAGGAGACGCGTCCGAGCGACTGAGCACGACCAGCGGGGGGCTGAGCATGGCACGACGGGTCGCGTGGGCGGCCGGGACTCTTGCGGTCGCGGTCGCGCTGGGAGGCTGCGCCGGTGCACCTGCGACCGAACCTTCGCAGGGTGAGCCCGCGCCGGCGGTCGCGGCGCCTGAGGGCATCGACCGGTATCCCGGGACGCCGAACGGTGTGATCGATGAGGACACCGGCGAGGTCATCACTGCTAGGCCCGTACCGAGTTGGGACGCGGTGTCGCGCGAAGCCGCTGTCGACGCTGCGCAGGCGACGATGAGTGCGTTCGCCCGTCCCGATCTGGACCACGACGCGTGGTGGGTAGGGCTCGAGCCGTTGCTAACGCAGCAGGCGGCGCTCGACTACGTCTACGCCGACCCCGCGAACGTGCCCGCAACCGCGGTGACCGGGCCCGGGACGGTGATCGAGGAGTCCAGCGCCTACGTCGCGACGGTGGAGGTGCCGACCGATGCGGGGACATACGTGCTCATCCTCAGCCGCCAGGATGCGGCAGCACCGTGGCTCACCTCCCGCATCAGTCCGCTCGAGGATGGTCAGTAGTGGCGCCTCGCGGTACGGGAGCGGTCGCGGTAGTGGCCGGCGTGCCGGCTCTCGCGCTTGGCACCGTGCTCAGCTTGCTCCTGCTCGGGTCCTCGTCCGAGGCGGCGACCTGCAACCCTGCAGCGGGAGCCGGGACCAGCATCGCGGTGGATCCGGCGACCGTGCCGGACGCCTCGATCGCGGGCTACGACCGTGAGCAGCTCGTCAACGCCGCGCACATCATCGCCGCTGGCAAGGCGCTCGGCCTCGGGGTCCGGGACCAGACGATCGGGGTCATGACCGCGATGGGCGAGTCCAGCCTGCGCGTCGTCGACTACGGCGACGCGGCCGGACCCGACAGCCGCGGACTGTTCCAGCAGCGCGCCAACGGCGCCTGGGGCTCGTACGAGGACCGCATGGACCCGTACATCAGCGCCACAAACTTCTTCAAGGCGATGATCGGGAACGTCCCCGACCGTGAGTCGCTGGAGCCGACGATCGTCGCGCACCGTACCCAGCGCAACGCGGATCCGTTCCACTACACGAAGTACTGGGACGGCGCAGTCGCCGTGGTCGAAGGACTGTCGGGCGTCGACAGCGGTCTCAACGCTGGCACCGGCGGGCAGGTCTGCTCGGGCGGCACGACCATCCCGGGCGAGGTCAGCGCGACCGGTTGGGCCGTGCCCGCGGCCGGCCCGATCGGCAGCGTCTACGGGATGCGCCTGCACCCCATCGACAACGTCTGGCGCCTGCACAGCGGCGTCGACCTCAACGGCGGCGGATGCGACGGACCGATCTGGGCCGCGCAGGACGGCGTGGTGACCTTCACCGGGTTCGACCGCAACGGCAACGGCACGATCACCGTCGACCACGGTGGCGGCGTCCAGACCTCCTACCTGCACGAGTACGCCTCCGGGATCCTCGTGCGCGAGGGCGACCAGGTGAAGGCCGGCGACCAGATCGGCCGCGTCGGATCCTCGGGGCAGTCCACCGGCTGCCACTTGCACTTCTCAGTCATCGTCGACGGCTCTCCGACCGACCCGGTGCCGTTCATGAACGACATGGGCATCCAGCTCGGCTAACGCAAGGAGGAACACCATGAGCACCACCACGGAAGCAGCGACCTGGCCCCGCGTCGAAGCGACGCTCAACGACGACGGCACCGCCGAGGTCTCCATCGGCGGCATCCTGCACCCCATCGCCGCCTCGGGCGTCGACGAGGCACGCGTGCAGGTCGTCTCGCTCGTCGCGCATAAGGCCACCCAGCTCGGCCGTCCCCTGCGCGCGATCACGCGCGACCCCGACGGCGAATGGCCCCTGATCATCCACGCCGACGGAACAGTAGAAGAAGACACCAGCATCGAGCCCCATGACCGAGCCACCAAGACGCACACCACAACACCCGCACCGGAGCATGCGTCCGCTCCCCCGGCCATAGCCGCCGCGACGCCGGTCGCAGAGACGGCGACGTCGCCCTTTGCGACGACCGCACCACGCGGATGGGCACGCTCGGCTCACGACCAGGCCGTAGCTGCGGACGCCGCACCGCACACCCGCCGAGAACGCCGCGAGTCGTTCCTGACGGTCGAGCAGACCGAAGAGCCCGCGACCGAAGGGCTGCGCGGGTTCCTGACCCGCGTCGGTATCCGGATGGCGCCGAGCGAGGCTGAGCGCGAACTGCGCGAGTGCATCCGCCTCGTCTCCCAGCACTGGCCTGGGCCTCGCACGACTGCCATCGTCAACGGCAAGGGCGGCGCGTCCAAGACGCCGACCACCGCGTTCCTTGCGGCCGTGTTCGCGCGCTACGGCGGCGCCGGCGTCGTGACGCACGACAACAACCAGACCCGCGGCACGCTCGGGTGGCGCACCGAGCAGGGGCCGCACGACGCGACCTTCCTCGAGCTCTTGCCCGAGGTCGACCGGCTGCTTGGCACCGCGGCCCAGTCCGCGGACCTCGCCCACTTCGTGCACCACCAGACGCAGGACAAGTACGACGTGCTGCGCTCTCAGCCGATGATCCTGGCGGACGAGCAGCGCCTGGGAGTGGCCCAGTTCGACGCGATCCACTCCGTTCTGCGCAAGTACTACCGGCTCATCTTCATGGACTCGGGCAACGACGAGTCCGACTCGCTCTGGCTGCGCATGGTTGAGAACGCCGACCAACTCGTTGTCGCGACCACGACTCGCGGCGACATCGCCGAGGCCGGCGCCCTTCTGCTCGAGGCGCTGGCCGACCGCGACGAGCGCAGCGCCGCACTGGCACGCAACGCCGTCGTCGTGGTCAACCAACCCAAGAAGGACGGCACCCTCGCCGAAGCCGAGCAGGTCGCAGCAGCATTCCGCCCCCTCGCCCGCGAAGCAGTTGCCATACCCTACGACCCGTCCATGGTCGAAGGCGCCCTGCGCTTTGGCTCCCTCCGCCCCAGCACACAACGTGCATGGTTGGCTGCTGCCGCCGCTGTCGTACGTGGGCTGTGACGGTTCGCCAATGACCGGCTGTGATGTCCGCCGCAATCCGGTCGCTGGAGCGGTGTCGTCGAACAGTAGGACACCGAGATGTCGCCACTGCCGACACGCCGACACGCCGACTGCAGAATACGGACAGATTCAGGAACTCGTGTGGTTGAGTATGCGCATGACGATCTCGACCGGCAGACCGAGCAAGGGCGACAGGGACCAGTTCCTGCCCGAGTTCCCCGTCGCCGTCGCAGACGTCCTCCGACACAATGCCGACGCGCTGCAGATGCCGCACGGCGAGTACATCGCAGCGGTACTCGCGGAGCAGTTCGGGATGCCATGGCTGTCCCCCGTCGAGACCCGGGCGTCCTTCGCAGGACGCATCCAGGAGTTGCTCGATGAGGCTGGTGTCGGCCACTGGGATACCGCCCCGGCATCTGGATGGGCTGAAACCGTCAAGTTCACAACGAGACCAGCACGACCCATAGGCGACCTCGTGCGCTCACGCTCGCGAACGCAAGGCATGACGTACAAGGAGTACATCGTCGCCGCCGTCATGGCGTGGCATGGGATCACGCGCGACGCCGACTCGGTGCTCGCCCCCCGCACGCGCTACGTGCGGGAGGCGATGCGTCTACCGGCATAAGAAAGTGGCCCGTCCCTCGCGGGACGGGCCACCAGATGGAACCACTTCCGGCGACTTGCTTGGCGGCTGGAAACCGGAGTGGTTCTCTACTAAGAACAGGAGCCATCATACCCACCGCCCCGACGGGGCGCGATCACGCCTACCTGGGCGTGTCGCCGCCGACCGTTCCTGAGCTCTCACAGGCGATCCCCGCGCACCCGCGCGCCGGCTCGCCGGACGAGCAATGGGCAGATACCGCGAGCCTGCTTGCAGGGTGTGCCCGAGTACGTATCGGCACCGTCCGGGCCGACCGCAGCGTCGACTACCCCACCCGCGGTGAGCGGAAGCTCACGCTCGCGCGGCCCATCAGCCCTGCCGCGGTGCGCGTCTACGGTGATGACGGATGCTGTCAGGCCCTGTTTCTCGATCTAGACGCGAAGGGCCGTCACGGGCCGGCCGATGTCGAGCGTGACGAGGCGGTCCTGCAGCGCATCCTCGCGGTGGCGGGGCTTCGTACCTTCGCTGACGTCGCGCCGACAGGTGGGCGGCACATCTACGTCCCACTCGGCAAGCGACTGCCCTTTGAGGTGGCGCGCGAGATCGTCGAGGCACTGGCCCGCCACGCTCCTACACTCGACCCCGGCCCGCACCGCAGCGTACGCACGGGCTGTATTCGCACCCCGGGCTCGGCTCACGGCGCGGGAGGGCACCAGACGCTCACCTCGAGCCTGTCCAGCGCCGTCGACGTGCTGCGACGCCCGAACACACCGACCGCGCTAGCGGAACTTCGCGGGATGCTCGCCGCCGACATCGCCGCCGTGCGCGCTCAGCGAGCCGACCTCGCGGCCGCGCCAGAGGGCTGCCAGCCCCACCGAGGCTCGGCTTCGAACAAGCTCTCCGCCCGCGTCGTTGCAATCGCTCGCAATGGACTGTGGGACGACGGCAGGTACGACTCTCCCTCAGCCGCCCGCCAGGCCGTAATTACCGCATGCGTGCGCGCCGGCTGGAACATCACGGACGTCCAACGCCGCATCAGCGACGGTACATGGCCAGCTCTTGCCGGCATGTACGCCCGCTACTCCCCCAGCCGACGCCCGGCGTCGCTCCGTGCCGACTGGCTCAAAGCGCAGGCCTTCATCGCTCACGCACCAGAGCACGTCAAACCTCGCACCGAGCCGCGGAATCACACTGTGCACATCTCCAACACAAGCGCTTCTCTGTCACAGGGGGGCGCTGACCACGGCTGGATTCGAACGTGGCGAGCGGCGGTCTCCACGTACGAAACGGTCCGGCTGTCCGGGCGTCACTGGTACACAGCACGGTTCGTGCTTCGGGCCATCGGTGAGGCTGCGCACAAGAGCGGGAGCAGATACGTCGGATTCGGGTGCCGCTCTCTCGCAGAAGCCTGCGGAGCGGACTACACCACGGTGTCGGTTCTACTCCACGAACTGCAGCGAGCCGGGTGGATCGACCTCATTGAGCCTGGCCGCCGTGAGATGGCGGACCTGTACGAGCTGACGCTCCCTCGCGACTTGCGTGAGAGCGCTGAGGACCTCCGATGGCAGAGAGGCAAGGTCTTCTCGTTGCGCCCGGCATTTCGCGAGCTCGGGCACGTTAGTGCGTTCGTGTTCGAGGCTCTGGAACAGGGCAGAGCCTCCTCGATCACAGAGCTCGTGTCAGCTACGGGTATCTCACGACGAGCCGTCCACACGAGTGTTGATCTCCTCATCGCGTGGGACCTTGTTGAGCGCAGTGGCGACGGGCTGCACGCGTTCCCGGAGCGGCTGGGCCGAGTGGCCGAGCACCTCGGCGTCTTCGACGCGATCTACGAGCAGATGCGCCGCCATCGTGCACAGCGGGCAGCTTGGCGCGCATGGCTTGCACGATTTGAGGGCGTCTGGGACGACGACGAGGACTGGGGCGTGCTCCACTCCCCCAACCCGGGGACGCTCTTCGCGACGGAGGTGGCCTGAGATGTGGGCCGAGGCCTTTTCAGTCTTCATTCATGAACACAGACATGAAGAGCGTCATGAAGCGTGTCGCCGAGTCGTGACTTCATGCATTCATGCACATCGTCAGAACCAGCCGCCTGCAGGACGCGCTGGGCAACTTGAGAGAGGTACTCGATGACGACCACGACCGCGCTCGGCAACCAGAAGGGTGGTGTCGGGAAGACTACGGTTTCGCTGTGCTTGCTGAGCGAGCTTGCTCGTCTGGGCAGGTCCTGCCTGCTGATCGACCTCGACCAGCAGATGTCAGCCTCCTCAACAGTGGGCGCTGAAGGCGACATCACGATCGAGGATGTCCTGCGAGCGAAGGGTCCTGCTCACCTGTCCGATGCGATCGAGAAGTCGCAGTGGGAGGGAATCGACGTCGTCGCAGGCTCCGACACCATCCAGACACTCGAGCGCGACCCCGACGTCATGGCCGCGTTCCGGCTCCAGAAAGTGCTCCGAGACAACGCCGACCTGCTCTCGAAGTACGACGACATCATCATCGACCTCCCACCTGACCTGGGCACATGTACCGTGTCGGGGCTGCTCGCCGCGGACCAGGTGATCGCGGTGACGATTCCGGAGCCCTGGAGCTCCGAAGGTCTCGACCGCTTCCTGACGACCCTCGAAGGGATTAGGCAGGGTCCGCACCCGTCGCTCACGCTCTTCGGAGTGATGGTGAACATGGTGCGCAGGACAAACGAGCACCGCTACCGCATCAGCGAGCTCAACGAGACCGTGGGCGGGCTGGTCATGGAGCCGGTGATCCCCCAGCGTGTGGCCGCGGCAGAGGTTGCCAGCGAACAGCTGCCACTCCACGAGTTGAAGAACGACGGTGCAAGGGTCCTCTCGGACCTTTTCGGTGAGCACGCCAAGGCGCTGGCCGAGGGCAAGAGGGAGAAGAACTGATGCCGAAGCCACGGATGCAGAAGAGGACTGCGCTGGACGTCGTCCTTGGCCAGCCGGCCCCGGAGATCTCATCGACAGAGACCGAGGACGGGACGAGCGGTGCTTCCATGTCTCTTGTACCGGTCGTCACCGCAGAGAACGGCGCCGACCAGGAGGATGACGCTGGAGAAGGCGCGGGCGAGTCTGAGAGCGAGGCTCGGGTAGCGTCCGTGGGCTCCGAGTTGGATACGGAGTCAAGGGCGGCCGTGTTCGGCAGTGAGGTGTCCGACAACGAGCGTGAGGACGAGCAGGTGAAGAGCGTGCCCCCCGCGGTCGCCATGCTGCCCGCTGCTGTCGCGCCCGCGTCGAACGGGACGAGATCGGGGACAAGCCGCCAGTCCCGCCCGGCCGTGTCGCCAGAACAGACCGACCCTCGGTTCGAGCCCGTGCTCGGCCGGAACGACGACGCCGCCCTCGTCCCCTTCTCCACCCGCCTCAGTCCTGAACTGCGCCGTCGTCTCAAGCTCTACTCAGCGGTGTCCGGTGAGTCAACAACGAGTCTCACAAACCGCGCGCTGGACTACATGCTTGAGGTCGCAGAGCGCAAGGTCGGTCTCCGGTAGCCTCCCGGGTGCCTGCACGAAGGGCCCGTCGTGGGAAGACACCCACGGCGGGCCCTTTGGCCATCTCACGCCCTTCGATACCGAGCGACGCGCGTGGGCATGAAGTCATGAAGGCATGAAGTTGCTGCGGCATCTGCCAGCGGGATGGCAGATGCCCAGTGCCGGTTGTTGCGCCCCTGCGGAGCGGTTGGCGTGCACTACTTCATGAACCACTTCATGCAGTACTGAATGTACGACTGCGTTCATGAATGCATGAACCGGAGCGAGATTGGTGCGGTAGTATGAATGAACCGCGACATGAACGCATGAACTCATACATGAAGCGAATCTTGCATGGCTCACTTCATGCATGAAGAGCGCAGGGCATGAAAACATGTATGAATGAACGTGTCGCAGCGGGATGCTGTGCCCGCGCCACCAAGTTGCGCTTTCGAGTGCACGTCTGGTTGCGCGCCGGGCCGCTAGGCCGCGAGTGCGTTCATGCATGAAGTGCGGCATGAATGAATGAAATGTCCTGCCAGTGCGAACGTCCACCACTGGCGTGAACCGCATGGCAATCTTGCTCAACCCCCGTGCCGACGCGTCGAGCAGAGGCCGGCATGGGCTGGTCCTGGACAGACGCAGCCTACCGTTCGTGGGTGACCTGACCTGGCCCAGCGAACCTGGCCGGTGGGGGAGGGGTGCCCTGTCGGGTCGTTCGGTCGAACCCGCCGGGTGCGTCGTGCTTCCAGCCGGTGTGGCCGAAGCCCGCGTCGTGGCCGCTGCGCGGCCGCTGTGACGCGCTACGCGCGGCGCTTGTTGCCCTTCTAGGCTCTCCGTCATCGTGGCGCGCGAACCTGCGCGCAAACTGCCGTCCCTGTGCTCCACGCCCAGGACCGAGGAGCGACCGAGGTTCCCGGCAACGTAGCGCCGGGAACGACATGACGCGGCCCTGCGGGCCGCGGCTGCACAAGCGCTTCTTGTTTCGGTCCGTCCCTGGCTCCGAGTGTGGCCGGCCGTCCCAGGGCGCAAGTCGGCTCCGCTGCGCTCCGGCCCGACCGCCCGCCAACTTCTCGGCTGCGCTCCTTCGTCGCTGAGCCCGCCCAGAACTTCCCGGCCACCCGGGCGCACCGACTCGCTCGCTGCGCTCACGCCCTGCGGGTGCGTCCTGGGACGGCTTGCGGCCAAACGCTTCGCTTGCAGGGACGGTCCGAAAAACGACGTGGGGGAGGCATCATGACCAGCCAGCAGGTCAAGGTCACCGTGTACAGCAAGCCGGCGTGCGTCCAGTGCGACGCGACGTACCGCGCGCTCGACAGGAAGGGGATCGAGTACACCGTGGTGGATATCAGCACCGACGTCGACGCGCTCGAGCAGGTGCGCGCTCTCGGGTTCCTCCAGGCCCCGGTCGTCGTTGCCGGCGAGGAGTCATGGAGTGGATTCCGGCCTGACCAGATTTCCGCCCTCGCAAAGCGAGCAACGTTCGAACGTGGTGCAACGCGTGAGAGCTCTGAAGCGCGAGTAGACGCGTTAGCGTTGCAGTACGCCGAGTGTTGGAGATGCGGTGCGTCCCATCTCACCGGCTGCACGGAAGGCCCATGCGCGGCGAAGCGGTGTCACTGCGGCCAGGGTCAGCGCGCTGAGAGCGACGATCCCGAGACTGTAGAAGGTGATCAGTGTCGGTAGGTACTGGGTGATCTCCGGCCCTTGGCCTGCCCATGCGATGAGTAATCCGCTGACGTATCCGAGGGGGATGGCGACGACAACGGGAAGCAGGATCGTCCACCGGGATGTGCGCGAGACCTCTGAGCGGGTGAGTCCGAGCCGTAGGAGTCGGCCCTCTCGTGCCGCACTGTCGAGTGATCGGTCACCGAGCTCGCGCAGGATCACGAGTGAAAGGACCAGGGTTGCCGCGATCCAGCCTGCGATATACCAGCGGATCATGGTGGGAACGAAGTCGACGTTGCCCATGACTCCGGGGTTGAAGGCGGGCAGCGTCCCGCCGCCGGCCTGCAGGATGTCCGGGATGGTGATGCCGGCCGGTGTGACTATCAGGACGGCGCCGCCAAGTTCCTGTCCGGGCTCTGTGGTGCGTGTCTGGAGTCCGGTGGCGCGTTCGAGCCATTGCGAGGCTGCGGCCGTGGTTGTTCCTTCGGGGGTGCAGGTGGAGTTGCCGATCAGGTCCTCGACAGGATCGAGCTGACTGCAGTCGTGGACCACGAGCCACTCGGCGTAGTTGTTGTCGTCTCCGTTGTTCTGCACCTCGATGGCGCGCGCGCCGATGCCCTGTAGCTCTTCGTCAAGGATTGAGGCGTCGTCGGGGCGTACGTCGCGCCAGTTGGCGACGATGACGCGGCCTGATTGCTCCTGGGCCGACTGGTTGGGCGCCAGCACTGTTGCCGCCAGCGAGACCGATGATGCTCCGAGAAGCAGCAGCAGCGCGAGCATTGATGCGGGCCGTGTGAGGCTTCGGGGAGAGAACGTCACATTGCGCGCGGCGAGCCAGCGAGCGGGGTCGTCGGAGCCGACAGACATGTTCGCGATCCGGCGAGTGAGCCACGGTAGCGCCAGGGGGACACCGATCGCCAGGAGCACGACGCCGGTCCCGAACACGGAGTCTTGCCGAAGGCCGAGCTGTTGTGCGATCAGGTGATTCCCTGCCGTTACGGCCAAGCCAGCGAGAAGCGGAAGTGCGGACCACCAGCGCGGCTGTCGGGGAGATCGCTGCCGTTTGGAGACCTGGAGCTGGCCGACTGAAGCGCAGACCACGGCCAGGAGAACGGCGAGGCCCGCCACAGTGATCATCTCGAGCCCGGTCAGCCGCAGGGCACCCGGGTGCAGGACGGTGTCCGTGAGGGGCAGCGCATGACTGGTGCCGACCAGAAGCGAGTGCAGGACTACGCCCAGAAGTGCTCCGACCACAGCGAGCGACGCCGCTTCGACTGCAAGGAGCGCCCGGACGCGCGTACCGGTGATGCCGTAGCGCAACAGCATCTCTGAGCGGGCGGTGCGGGCGGGCGAGAGCGCGCGGGATGAGAATGCGATGAGGAGTACGCCAGGAAAGACGAGGAACAGCGTCGCGCCAAACATGGCATCACGCATCGTGCCGAGCGGGGGATCTGCGCTGAACCCGGCCTGCAGTGCCTCGCTGGTGTTCTGGGGGAAGCGCACGAACGGCAGCAGGTTGCCGCCCTCACCGAGGGATCGCCCCTCGGCAGGACGGAGCCATACGAGAGCTTCCGACAGTGCGCCCAGGCCTTCAGGCCCGATCGTCCCATCTGGCCCAGTGCCTACCTCGGATTGAGCGACGCCGAGATCGACGGGGCTTAACCCGATCTCCGCGGCGCGCTGGGAGACCACGGCAGTCCCAGGTTCGGGAAGTGCCGAGAGCCCTGGGGGAACGATCGTGGGATCGTCCTCGTGCCCGGCGGCGGGTTCGATCCAGAGGATCGTCACGTCCTGACGGTTGTGGACGAAGCCGCGGGGGGTGATGAAGAAGGATGCGGCTTCTTCGGACTCGGCCCAGATCGCGCCACGCGCAAGCAAGTGGTCGTGCACGTCGTGAGCGGCGGAGACGACACTCCCAGCCAGCCCGAGGACGAGAACTCCGAGGGCGGTCCCAAGGATGAGGCTGAGCTGGCGCCAACGCTGAGCCGACTCTCGTGCCCAACCCAGGCGGATTCCCATGCGAACCAGCGAACGCACCTAGGACACCTCGACGTGTTCGGAGCGATGGGAACTGTGCACCAGGGTGACGATGCGATCGCAGCGATCTGCGACCGCGGGGTCGTGAGTGGCGAGCAGTACGCCGGCGTCTCGGTCCTTCGCCTGAGCGACCAAGAGGTCGGTCACGATGCGAGCGTTCTCCGCATCGAGTGATGCCGTGGGTTCGTCGGCGATAACCAGACCCACGGTCTCGCGAACTAGTGCGCGTGCGACTGCGACGCGCTGAGCTTCTCCTCCGGAGAGCTGTTCGGGACGCATTTTGCTGACCTCACTGAGTCCCACTGCGCTCAAGGCATTCTGCGCGGCTGCTAGCGCTGTACTGCGTCGTGTTCGGTCGAAGAGCAAGGTCAGGGCGACGTTCTCAGCCACGTCAAGCTCGGGTAGAAGCTCCGGGCTCTGATAGATGAGGCCAAGGTGCTCGCGGCGCAGAGTCGCTCGTTGGGCGGCTGACATGCCTGCCATCGGGCGGCCCATCACCTCCACGGTGCCGTACGTGGGCGTCGTCAGTCCGGTGATGCAGTCCAGCAGCGTGGTCTTCCCGGATCCCGATGGCCCCATGAGGGCCACAGCCTCACCAGGTGCGACTGAGAGCGAGGTACGGGGCAGCGCGACCGCTGCCCCGTACCTCACCTCGACATCGCTCACGCGAGTCGAAGGAAGGATCACGCCGGGTACTTCCAGGGGCCGTAGTCGTTCGCGCCGCCGGGGTTCAGCTCGACCACCCGGTGCCCGTAGTGACGTCCGTTCGTCCCGATGTTGACGGTCGTCCCGCAGCCGCTGCCGTTCACCTTGCCGACCCAGTTGGTCGAACCCCACGGGTACCAGTTGGCCGACACCTGGCGGTCGTCGCACTCACCGTCGTGCGTCGCCAGCGAGTTCGCGGAAGTGTTGTTCCGGGTGTAGTCGAGGCCGCTGTAGCTGTACAGCACCGAGTACGCCTGGGCGCTAGTGGGGATCGTGACCGCCCCAACCAGCGCGGTGGCGATCGCCACCTTCTTGAGCCGCGACCTGAACCCCTTGGACGCGGTGGTTGCCCTCTGCTTCATACACACCTCTCTCGGTGTCAACGGCGAGCAGCCATTGCTCGTCGAAGCGCTGAGAGGCCAGTCGAACTCCATTGTTGTCGCGCCCCCCAGCGACTTGCGGGTCAACGTAGCAGCAAGCGAAAGTC
This sequence comes from Cellulosimicrobium sp. Marseille-Q8652, assembly GCF_965112045.1. Lineage (NCBI taxonomy): Bacteria > Bacillati > Actinomycetota > Actinomycetes > Micrococcales > Promicromonosporaceae > Cellulosimicrobium > Cellulosimicrobium sp. Marseille-Q8652. The sequence continues at coordinate 46,628 of NZ_CBCOPS010000003.1, forward strand.
CTGTCTCCTCGCCGCGCGAGGGCGAGTTGGTGTAGGCGGCTGTCAGCTTCGGGGAGACCGGAGTACCGTCTGCTAGATCACATGCATGATGGTTGCATCTGATACAACTATCGAGTGGAAGATCTGCCTGTCTCAGCTCGCTCGGTGCTTGCGAGCAACGTGGTGGCTCTGGATCCGGCGCAGGCTGTGTTGGAGGCGATGTTGGAGGGGTGGGGGAGGCAGCAGCGTGCTCGCTTCCTTCGGGAGGCGACGATCACTGCTCGGCTGCGGCTGGTGCGGCGCTTCATCCAGTTCAGCGGGCTGTACCCGTGGCAGTGGGGGCCGGCCGAAGGTGAGGCGTGGATCAGCTCCCTGCGGTCGGGGCCCGCCCCGCGGGCCTTGTCTACCCTCCGCAACTACGAGATCTCCATCCGGATGTTCTGTGCCTACGTGCGTGATCCTCGGTACGAGTGGGACGTGGAGTGTGTCCGGCGGTTCGGTGCCGCGCCGCGGGAGGTGTTCCACGAGGACAACTCGGTGCTGCACAAGGATGAGTATGAGGGTGTGCCGAGGCGTCGGCCGCTGACGTTCGACGAGGTCCAGGCGCTGTTCGATGCCGCTGACGGGTTGGCCGACGAGATCCGGCGCAGGGGTCGTAAGGGCTCGCTTTCGGCGCTGCGGGACTCGGCGTTGCTCAAGACCTGCTACGCGTTCGGCCTACGCCGCGGCGAGCTCTTCGGTGCCGACCTGGTCGATCTGCGCGGGAACGCGAAGGCCTCCCGGTTCGGACGTGTCGGCACGTTCGCTGTCCGGCACGGCAAGGCGTCGCGCGGCGGCCCGTCGAAGCGGCGCACCGTGCTGCTCGTGCCGGAGATGGACTGGGTCGTGGACGTGCTGACGCACTACCTGCAGGAGGTGCGCGGGCCGCTGGGCAAGGACGCGTCGACGGCGTTGTGGGTGAGCGAGCGCGGCACGCGGTTGTCGCGCAGGGCGATCAACGAGGCCTTCGCCACGGCGCGCGACGCTGCCGGTCTCGACGCGGGCTTGGATCTGCACTGTCTTCGGCACTCGTACGTGACGCACCTGATCGAGTTCGACTACCCGGTGCGATTCGTACAAGAACAGGTTGGGCACGCCCACGCCTCGACCACGTCGATCTACACCGGTGTGTCAGCGTCCTACCGCAACCAGCTGCTGGCACGGGCACTGGACACGATCTACGGCGAGCACTTGGAGCAAGCATGATCAAGAAGATGGGCTACGAGTGGCACCTGCGGCTGCGGATGGCTGAGCACGGCCTGTACGCGACGAGCGAGCTGCAGCCGCTGCTCGCCGAGCGTGGGATCGTGCTCTCGCGTGAGCAGGTCTACCGCCTGGTGACCCAGGCCCCGCAGCGGTTGAGTCTGGACACCTTGGTCGCGCTCTGCGACATCCTCACGTGCACGCCGAACGACCTCATCACGCCCAAGATCGTCAACGAGGAGATCCGCAAGGACGCCACCAGCGGGGCGTCCGTGACCCCGTTGAAGCCGCAGGCGCGACGCACGCAGATCCGCCGGCCGCGGCACGACTCGGCGCCGTGACAAGTGGTGACCGCGTCCGTTGGCCCGTCGAGTCCGAGGCTGTGGTGCGCGAGCGGATCGTCCGCGTCGTCGCTGCCCACGTCGGCGTCGACGAGGCCCGGGCCACGGTGGCGGTCGATGCTCTCCGGGCCGCAGGTGTGTGGAGCAGTGCGCGCGGTCTTCGCGCGCTGGACCGCCATCTCGCCAGCAGGCCCGATGCCTTGGCGGTCTACGACCCGCACTGCCCGCTCGCGCTCGTGCGACTGGCCTTCGCCCTGCACGACGCCGGCCACGACGTCGACCTGCCCCGCTGCGTCGTGTGCGGCAAGACCAACCGTCGTCTCTCGGGCCGTGTCGACGAGGGACGGTGCTGTGACTGGTGTCGCAGCAAGAGCCGCCGCCAGATCTGCGCCCGCTGCGGGGCGCTCGGGCACCCGACCGCTCGCCGCCCCGAGGGTCTGATCTGCCGGCGCTGCTACGCCACCGAACCCGGGCGAGCGGTGCCCTGCGCAGGATGTGGCAAGCACTCTGCGCCGTACGCGCGCGACGCCAGCGGCCGGGCACGGTGCGAGAACTGCGCCCGCCCGCGGCGCGCCTGCGCGAGTTGCGGACGACTCCAGCACGTCAAGCGCGTCACGGAGGCCGGGCCGCTGTGTCAGGTCTGTCACCAGCGAGAACCGCGGCCCTGCGGCCGGTGCGGGCGGCTCGAACCCGTCGTGCTCAAGGCACGCGACGGCAGTCCTGACCTATGCCGGCGCTGCGCACCCGAGCCGGCACACACTTGCCGACTCTGCGGAAAGGACCGACCGGCGCACGTGCACTGGCCGATCGGCCCGGTCTGCCGCGCGTGCTCCCGGCGAGCGATTCGCACTCCCGGTCCTTGCGCGAGCTGTCACCAGACCGCGGTGCTGGTGGGCCGCACTGCGGACGGTCATGCGTGCGGGCCCTGCGCGGGGGCACCCGAGTACGACTATAGGTGCCACCGGTGCACGGCCGCGGGGGAGTTCTACTACACCCGCACCTGCATGGCCTGCTCCAGAAGCGAGATGGCGACGCGCCTCCTCTCCGGCGACGACGGCACCGCGCCCCCGTGGCTCGAACCGCTGCTCACGATGATCACGAACAGCCCGCGCGCGGACTCCACCATGCGCTGGCTGCAGCGCAGCACGTCGACTGAGCTGCTCCACGAGATCGCGCGGCTTCCCCGGCCCGTCACCCACGCCGACCTCGACGCCAGACCAGCGACGCTCGCGCTCTACCACCTACGCGCAGTGCTCGTGCACTGCGGAGTCCTGCCGCCGCGCCAGGAACCACTCGGCCGGCTCGAAGCCTGGCTCGAGCACCAGCTCGTCGGCCTCCCGCCCGGACACGCGGCGGTGATCGCCCCGTACGCCATATGGAGCGTGCTACGACGGGCCCGGCGGCGCGCTGCTCGCCGTCACTACAGCTTCTCCGCGGGCCATAGCGACCGTCGCCGCATCAGCGAGGCGATTCGGCTGCTGCGCTGGCTCCACCGGCGAGAACGATCCCTCGCCGACCTGACCCAAGCAGACCTCGACCACCACCTACGTGGCGATCGCAACCGGGCAGCCCAACTCACCGGCTTCATCACGTGGGCGCGCCAGCGCGATCTCGTCGATGCCCGCCTTGTCGTCCCTCTCCGACAGCCCGACGAACCCATCGTGCTCGCTGACGTCCATGAGCACGATGCCCGCATCAAGACCCTCCTCGCCGATCCCGACGCGTCGCTCGAGACACAAGTCGCCGGTCTGCTTGTCATGGTGCTCGCCCTGCCCCTCACGCGGATCCAGCGACTCACCACGAACGACCTCCACACGCGTGACGGTGTCGTCCGACTCGCCCTCGCCGACCACCCGGTCCCGCTCCCGCCTGTGCTCGCTGAACGCATCACCCAGCTGGCGCACATCGCGCAGCACAAGCCCTACGCGCTCGTCCCTGGTGAGAGCGGCAACAGGTGGCTCCTGCCCTCGCCCGCGCTCCCGGGAGCGCACTTGTGCACCCGTCAGATCGCCGTCAACCTGCACAAGGCCGGGATCCCCGTGCGGGCCAGCAGGCATCTCGCGCTACTGCTCCTCGCTGAGCGGCTGCCAGCACCAGTACTCGCCGAGATCCTCGGCCTGAGCCAGAGCACCGCTACGAAATGGGCCGTGCACTCCCAGACCGGCTGGGCCGACTATCTCGCGGCACGGACCGGAACGTCTGGTGACAGGAGTGGCAAGGATGAATAGCGCACCCTCGAATATCGGCACTCTGCCAGTCGCGCGCCAGGAGGCCTGACATGAGCGTCGAGCTCACCCGTGAGCGGGTCGTGGAGATCAACGCCGCGGCGTGGGAGTACTGGCGCTGGAGCGCGAACGAGGACGAGGACTGGACCCGGGCGTACCTCGCCCGGCGCGGGCTGCGGGGCCTGCAGGCCGGGTACGCGCCCGAGGGCTGGGCCCGGCTCGTGGGAAGGATGCGCGGCCGCGGCTACAGCCCCGAGGAGCTCGTGGCCGCCGGCCTGGCGTTCCGCACCGAGGCCGGGGGAGTGGGGGACGTGTTCCGCGACCGTCTGGTCCTGCCCTACCGCGACGAGACGGGCGCGATCATCGGGTTCACCGCGCGCCGCAATCCCGCGACCGACGGCGTCGACGACGCACCGGCGAAGTACCTCAACACGACCAGCACGTCCGCGTTCGACAAGAGCCGGGACCTGTACGGGCTCGACCCCGCCGCGGTGCGCCGCATCCAGGCTGGCGCGCGGGTCGTGTTCGTCGAGGGAGCGCTGGACGTCGAGGCGATCCGCCGTACCGGGTCCGTCGTCGTGCCGGTGTCGGGGTGCGGGACCGCGCTCACCGCCACCCACCTCGTCCAGCTGCGCGCGATCCAGGAATCGGCCGTCGCGCTGGGGGTGTTCGCGTTCGACGCCGACGACGCAGGGCGTGCCGCGGCGGCGCGGGTGTGGGACCTGCTCACCGACGATGAGGCTGGCACCGCGGGCGCCCTGGTCCTGCCCGACGGGACCGACCCCGCCCAGCTCGTCCAGGACAGCCACGGGCAGGCCCTCGCCGAGCGCCTGTCCCGGCCCCAGGCCCTTGCGTCCGTGGTCGTCGACTCCGTCCTCGCCCGCCACGACCTGACCATCCCCGAGGGCCGCATCGCCGGCCTGCGTGCCGCGGCCGCGCGCGTCGCGCGCATCTCCGCCGTGCCGCTGTCTCGGGTGGGTACGCACCTGCACGCGCGTCTGGCCCCGTGCACCGACCTCGGTGTGATCGCCGGTGAGCTGGCGATCGCGGCCGCCGCGGCGCACGACGACAACACCTGAGCCGGAACGTGGGCCCGGGCTAGGTTGGCATGCACCAGGCCGGGGAAGGACGAGCATGCCGATCAGCGACGAGGAGCGCGCCCAGCGCGCCGCGGATGCCCAGCGCATCCGACACAGCACCGAGCTCGAGGGCGGACGCACCAGCGACGCCGCCAGAGCGATCCAGGACAAGTACGTCCGCGGCTAGATTGACGCCGAGGAACTGATGCGGCAGACGATCGCCCTCGACAGCGACCAGGACGGAGCCAGCCCTTGACCGAACGCCCCTGGGAGAGCGGTGACGAGCACGCCCGCTGGGACGGGTATCTGCTCGAGGCCGGGCGCACCCTGCGCAAACCGCGTCGGCGCCACCACGCCCCAGATGCTGCGCGACCGCGAGGACCGGCGCGTGGAGGCCCGCGCCCTGACCCTGCGCGAGTACGGCCTGCCCGCCACGTACGACCTCGCCGGGCTGCGAGCGATCCACCGTCACCTGTTCCAAGACGTGTACGACTGGGCCGGGGACGTGCGCACCGTGTCGATCCCCAAGAGCCGTGACGGCTGGTTCGCGCCGCTAGACCGGATTGAGGACGCGATGGACGTCGTGGCGACCTACCTGCGCGAGACCGACAACCTGCGCACCCTCGACCCGGGCGACGTGCCGGGCGCGCTCGCCAGCGTCTACGACGTCATCAACCAGACCCACCCCTTCCGGGAGGACAACGGGCGCGTGCAGCGCGAGTTCGTCACCGCCCTGGCCCGCAAGTCCGGGCACCGCCTCGACTGGACCCAGGTGACGCTTCCCGCGCCGGGGGGCCGCTCGACAAGGACGGGCCGCACTCCACGCTGAACAACCCCGCGTGGTTCATCGACGGGAAGGTCGACCAGTCCACCGCCCGACGGCGCGCCCTGTGGCGCCGTCTGCGCGACGAGGCACGTGCCGAGGTTCCGGCGGCGCGCCAGGACGGCAAGGCGATCGTCCTCGCCGGCCCGCCCGGGGCGGGCAAGGGCCACGTCCAGGGCAACGTCCTGGGGCTCGACAAGGACGCCTGGCTCGTCGTCGACGCCGACAAGTTCAAGGACAAGCTGCTCCGCGAAGCCTTGAACGACGGTAGCTATGAGACCTTCCTCAAGCCCGAAGCCGTGCGTGAGCGCGAGGCCGCAGGGGAGCCGTTCTTCCCCCTGGAGCTCGCGGCCCTCGTGCACGAGGAGTCCTCCCACCTCGCCCGCCTGCTCCGCGACGAAGCACTGCGCGAGGGCACCAACGTCGTCATCGACTCGGTGCTGTCCAACCCTCGTGCGGCTATCGCGCTCGGCAACCGGCTCGCGGCCGCCGGGTACGAGGTCGAGGTCGTCGACGTCGAGGTCCCGTATGAGCTCTCCCAGGCTCGCATCGCCCAGCGCTGGCGCGAGTCCTACGAGGGCGCCGTCGTCACCGGGGAAGGGCTCGGAGGCCGCTGGGTGCCCAGCGTGTACGCCCGCGACGTCTTCGACGGACCCGGCGGGCGCGCCCGCTCCCAAGAGTCCGCCGCCACACTTGCCGCCACCTGCCCCGCTGTACTGCGCTACCGCCGCTTCTGGACCCGGGCAGCCGACGCGCCCATGCGGGTCGAGACCGACATGGGACGCTTTCAACGCGGCCGAGAGCTCGTGGAGCACGCCCTTATCGCCACTAAGTCCCGTGCTTCAGCAGGGTTGGCACCGCTCGCCAACCATCGTCGCCCACCACGAGGGAAATCCCAAAGACTCGACCGCGACTGAATGTGACTACGTCACGAATCGGTTACCGGGTAGAAGTCGACGTAGTCAGTGGGAAGGCGAAACACGGCGGCGCCATTCAGTCTCGGTGGAACACCATTTGCGAAGCCCACGCCGACCGCCAACGGCCCCGGGCAGGAGGAAGCGTCTACGCTGGCTATATTCTCTCCGTCTAAGACAAGCGACGCGATCTCACGGCAGAGATAGCGCCCGTTCTTTCGTCTGAAGAGTAGGGATTCTCCAACGCTGAGCACTCCGGCGTCGACGTCAACGCCGATCGCATGCGCCCATCGCTTCGCAACCGTCCCGAGCTGCACAGCGCGTGCATGCTTGACGCACTCGTCGAGCATGCGCCTGCTTGCTGCCTCTTCTAGTGACAACAAGTAGAACTCGACGACATCGATGATAGCGGTAATCTGTTCGACTGCCAGGATGTCGTCGGGGAACGAGTAGGCGTGCGCTAGAGCGTTGCGGCGTTCGACGAGGTCGCTAATTACGGACTCCGCGTTCGCCATGCCCAATTCGTCGAGGACCGACTGCATGGTTGAACTTGGCGGAACCTCAACCGATACGTCGAGGCGTGCGAGCAATTCTCTTACGTGAGGGTGACGGTAGTTCGCCTGGGATTTGGTAAAGACCGCAGGAATTAGGCGCCGATCTTCCGGAAGTGAACTCGAATTTATTGCCGACAGTACGACGCTCTCGTCAATCTGCTCCCGGAGTCTTGACCGACTACCATCAAGAATCGACTGAAGCGAAAGCCGGCGAAATTCGACCCGCACCCGCTCAGGAATCTCGTCGAACGACGTATGGATCACGTTGTATCCCTGTGCCACCGCTATCAGCAGAGCGTCCAGTGATTGTTCAAGGAGTCCGTAGGTCTGAATAATTCCGGCCACATAGGCGATCCTTCGCAGGCGGCTAATCTTCGATGTCTCCGTGCCCAATTGAGGGATGTCCGCCTGGAGATTAGCGACGTCATCCCGCAAGGTTGCACAATCTGCAACCACCGTGGCCCGGACGCTCCTCATATGCTGCTATTGCCGATGACCTTGTCAAGGGCTGTCAGTATCAACTGGTCCCTAAGCAGAATGTCCTGTGGGTCCGTCTTTCGCCCATCGAAAGCAGAGGCGTGCTCGTCGTAGAGTTCGCTAAGTGCCTCGAGCACGGCATCTTTGCGCGATACCAATGCTTCTGCGTGTTCCAGTCTCTGGCTGAATGCAGACATTATCGAGTCGTACGCCAAGAGTGTCGGCCTCGGCACCCATGAGCGTTCTCCAGAACGCTCGCGCCTGATGTAGAACGATTTTTCTGCTAGGACTGAGTAGACAAGTTCTATGGTGCGCTCGAAGATTTGGCCGATCGCCTCGACGGTTTCGGTCGAGAGCTGCGCGTTTGCCCTGCTCCAGTACTGGTCCAGAAACGCGCGGAGGCGCCGTGGTGCGCCCTCGAGGCCGCGTTGACGGTGAGCGAAGAAGCGCAAGACCATCTCGACGTCGTCCATGCTCTGAAAGCGGAGGTCGCTGAGTACCTCATCCCGCTCAAGATCGTTCACGTCGGGGATTGGCTCCGGAATTCCCCAAGCGCGACAGAACTTCTCGTTGCGAGCGAGGCGGGGGAGCACCGCGTTCAGAGGTCCAGTGCTTAGAGCGTTCCGGGACTCCTGCGGGCTGAGTTTTACGCCGCCGGTGTTGATTCTCTCGAAGACGAGTTCCTTTAGACGCTGGGCGGCGCTACTGTCACCCGCGGTCTCATACAGAAGGACGATGCTCGAGATGTAGCGCCTGTCGATCGCCTGGCGGAGCTGGAGCGGCAGTGTCGAGTAGGTGCGGCCGATGAGTTCGGGCCAGTACTCAAGTTCTACGAGCTCAAACTTGTCCTCGTAAAAATCCCAAAGTGCGGTAAGGCGCTGAAGGCCGTCCATGACCTCGTAGCGCGAATACTCGTACTCGTAGACGAATATCGGCGGAACTGGGACGTTCATAATGAATGATTCGATGAGGCGGGACTTTTTTCCCAGCGGCCACCTGTGGCGCCGCTGGTACTCGGGCTGAAGTCGGTAGCGCCCGCTGCGCAATACTATCGGCAGTTCTGCCAATTGCGTGCGGGCCTGATCTGTAACGATCCTGACTTCCCCGCGCGTGTAGCGTTCGACGATGCTCGCGTCACTTGGCTCGTTGTCGGGCGATGGATCCTGGCCCTCGATCAGAAGAGTCTCACCTGGGAGAAGATCTGCTACTGGCATTTGAGGACGTCTCCCTCTGACCGGTCGGGATTTCTTGCGCTCTGGAAGCGATGGTACCGGGGAGGGCGCGCCGCTGGTTCCACGGCGCACTTGTGCCGGGGACCACGACCTTCTGTTCCGACGCGGCGCAGGATCTCCTTCGTCGGTGAGGTCTCACTGTGCGAGGACTCGTCTAGCAGGTAGCCGTCCTTGAGCGTTGGCTTGCGTTCGTGCAGTGGAGCAACCTGCGTCAGCCAAGCTCGGCAGCGCCTCGCCAAACTGAAGGGTGGCGCGTAGACCGGTAGACGTGCGTACTCGTGGGGTGCGAGTTCGTGGGAAGTCCGCGGCTCGGGTAGTGATCAACACCAGCTCGCGGGTCGATGCACCGACCCCCGCCTCTGACCGATCACGCCGGGCGGGTCACCAGGTGTAATACGCCGCCCCGTCGTGTGTCTGCGGCTGCGTCACGGTGCCGCCATCGAGGTCCCGGATGTCGGCGTCGGTGGGGTACACGGTGCCTTCGCGGACCCCGCGGTTCTCGATCAGTCCGTCGACGTGCAGCGAACCTGCCAGGCGGCCGGTAGGCGCGACCCGGACGATCCCACCGGCCGCGACGTGGGTGGAGCCGTTCTGCGCCCCACGGATCTCCACGACCGCGTCTGCCGCGACGTGTAGTGATCCGTTGTTCGCGCCATCGATGCTTCCCGCGGTGCCTGACTGGAACGCGAGTGACCCGTTGTGGGTCGCGCCGCTCGAGATCGTGTACCGCGCGGGCTCGTGCACACAGGTGCTCCCAGAGTGCATGCCGGTGAGCATCCCGTCACTCTCGATGACGGTCGTCTCGGCGTAGCTCTCGGAGCCGTCGGCGTTGATCGTGATGTTCTGCGGGTGTTCGTGCTGCTGCATCGTAATTTCCCTGCCTCGGGCGGCGACTTCAGCGTCGATGTCGAGGTCACCGTACGACGCGCGAGTAGGGCTTCGCGCCGGGCGGCCCTTGCTACACCTAGCCGCGCGTGATCGGGATGCGTTCGACGGTGCTCGACATGCCGCCGCCCCCGCTGCGGTACCGGCCGTCGTGTCGGAAGTCGTACTCATTCGCTACCCGGGTTCTCCAGCGGAGCAGCCCTCGTTCGTCGGAATAGGTGACGACGACGACGTCCTCGAGTTCAACCATGCCCCGCCAGTCGGGTGAGTCCCAGGGACGTGGTGGCCGTTCGCCGAGGTCGATGCGAACTTCAGCTCCCGGCTCTGTCGCGGACTCGGATCGCTTGGGGGCGAGGAAGTCGAGGCGGCGACTTGCCCGTCGGCCGTCCTCCATGGTGACCTCAATGGCGAGGTTCGACGCGCCCCACCTTGAAGGGTTGGTGATGGTCACGTCCTCTGAACCGACGAGAATCTTGAGCGAGGGCTCCATCGCGAGTCCGAGCGCCTCAGAGGCATCGCGCGCGGTCGCATGACTCTCTCGGGCGGCCGCGTAGGCGGCCACAGCGGCCACAGCGCCAGCAATGCCGCTGATCACGCCAGCCGCCGCAGCAACGATTCCGGCGGTAGCGGCCGCCGCGTCCGCAGTTCGCGCGTCGGCAAGGCGCGGCCACATGACGACGCAGGCCGCGATCACCGCGGCGCCTACCAGGAAGAGGGCGCCAACCAGGAGCGCTACCCACTTCGTCTTCATCACGGACCCTTCCGACGCCGACGCACCGGGGCGAAGCCTACGGCTGCGAATGCGCCTCTTGGCCCCTCGTTTCGAATCGTTGGCGTTGCCATATCGCGGGTTTCGCGATCCTCGGAGGCCTCTCGAAGCAGTTGCCGCAGAGATCGCGGCCGCTGCCGCGGCTCTCCAGCCGTCTGAGCGCTTCTCCCGAGGAATCGGGCATCCGATGCACGAAACCTACAGTGATCTGCGCTGGCGCGGCGAGAGTCCGTGGGGACTCATGAAGCCAGAACCTGCGGGAGTGCCGGCTGACCTGCCCGAACGTCTAGTTCGCGGCGAGGCGCGAGTTCTTGCATCCGATGCAACTCGCACCAATCGAGCGCCGATAACGTCCGTCACGTCGGGTTTAGGCGATCTTGGTCGGCCCTGCCTTCGAGGATGGCGGCGAGCTCGTCGGCCCGGGGGAGCGCAGCCCGCTCGTCGGGGGGCAGGCTGTCGTAGGTGTAGTTGGCGACGGCGAGGGGCGCGGGTGCGCCGGCGAGGGCGTAGCGGACGATGGCTTCGTTGCGGCCGGCGACGAGGAGGATGCCGACGGTGTGGGCGTGGCGGTCGGGCTTGCGCAGGCGGTCGTCGACGAGGGCAACGTAGGTGCCGAGCTGGCCGACGTGGGCGGGGTCGAACTGGCCGATCTTGAGCTCGACGACGACGTAGCGCAGCTGGTCGACATGGAAGAGGAGCAGGTCGACGACGAGCTCGTCGCCGTCGATGGTGAAGCGGACCTGTCGGCCGACGAAGGCCATGCCGTGTCCGAACTCGAGCAGGGTGTCTTGGAGCTTGTCCATCAGGGCTTGTTCCATTTCGCGTTCGTGGACGCGTCCGGTCAGGCCGAGGTGGTCGAAGACGTAGGGGTCGCGCACGAGCTGCTGGGCGAGCTCGGAGTCCGCCGGGGTCAGGTGCGTGGTGAAGTTCGTGGGTGCGGCGCCGATGCGCTGGTGCAGGTGGGAGGCGATCTGGTTCTCGAGCACGGCCCGGGACCAGCCGTGCTCGGCGGCCTGGGCTGCGTACCAGTCGCGGTGGGCCGGGCTGTCGAGGCGGGTGAGCAGGACGGTGACGTGGCCCCAGGGCAGTTGTGCAACAGCTTGTTGCACGAACGCGTCCTCGTCGGGCCAGGCCTGGGCGACGGCGCGCATGTAGAGCAGGTTGCGCCTCGACCAGCCGCGCTGGTCGGGGAACTCCGCGCGCAGGTCGGTCGCGAGCCGGTCCACGACCTTCGCGCCCCACCCGACGGCCTGCTGGCGGTCGAGGATGTCGCGCCCGATGGACCAGTACAGCCGCAGCAGCTCGGTGTTTGCGGCCCGGGCGGCACGCACCCGGCTCGTGCGGACCCGGTCCTTGAGGCGCTCGAGCAGCTCGGCGTACCCGGCCGGTGTGACGTCGTTGGTGCTCACCCGTCCATCCTCACAGGATGTTGGGAGCCTAGGGCGCAGGACTGGGGACCGGTGGGGCCATCGGAGCGAGGGTGGCGTGCCCTTCGCGTGAACGGACCACTCCGGTTGTGGACTCTAGAGCCAGGCGGGCTGTCCGAGGCGGGCCAGCTCGTCGCGGCCCGTGCCCGCGCTTGGCGGACCTCTTCCGAGTCGGCGAGGCCGGTGAACCCTTCCAGACGCTTAGACATGGTCGCCCGCCTCACCCGCGACCTCGCTCGGGGCCCTCGCCGTCCCAACGGTCAGAGCGTTCCACAGGTGCGTTGCAAGGAGTCCGGTCCGAGCCGCGACCGGATGAACCGACTCTACGCCGGACTCAGAGAGTAGACGGGCTGGTCGCGACGTCGCTGACCGCCGTAGTTGTTCTACTCTCACGGCATGTCGGTCGACCTAGCACTGCGATACCTCGCGGAGAGCATCGAGTCGGGCCAGTCCTGGCCGCGGCCGCGCTGCCCGGCTTGCGGCTCTGGGCACATCCGCTTTGGTGTGCCGGAGGAGAGCGAGGGCTACGGCTCCGCCTCAGCACGCGACCATCCTGCGTTCGAGCCCGACTGGGTCGAAGGAACATTCCTGATCCGGGGCCAGTGCGAGAATCCGAACTGTACCCAGGTGGTGCACGGGACAGGCGACTACCGCGTCGACGACGCGCGCGACTCGGTCCCCTTCGATCCGCACTACCAGCTCGGCCCTCCCTACTCCTCCTACTACCGAGTCGTCCACCTGCACCCGGCGATGCTGCTGATGTCAATCCCCGAGTCGGCTCCGACAGAGGTCCGTGAAGGCGTGCTCCGCGCCTCCCGGGTCGTGTTCGTTGATCCCGGCGTGGCCGCCACTGCGCTTCGGGCTACTGTCGAACGCCTTCTTACGTTCGAGGGTGTCCCGTCGACCGATGCTTCCGGGCGGTTCTGTAACGCCCACCGAAGGATCCAGACGTGGCGGGACGCGAACGCGAGCCGTATCCCGGTCGCCGAGCTGCTGTTTGCAGTGAAGTGGCTCGGAAACGCTGGCACGCATGAGGACTCGAGCCTCAGTGTCCTCGACGTCCTGGACGGTGCGAGCCTGCTCGACGAGGCGTTCCATCGCATCTACACCGGGCCCGATATCGATGCGCGAGCGCAGTCCATCAACACCGCTAGGGGCCCAAGCCGGCCGGCCTCCAGGAACTGATGGCGCAGGCGCAGGCCGTCCATGCTGTCCTGCACTACTCGATGCCGATGTGGACTCGCTTGACGGGAGCGGGACGGCTATGGGGCTTGAGTGGTCTGCGCCCAGTCTCGTACGTCGGCTTCGAAGGCGTCGGCAGCTTGACGAGGAGAGATGTCGGGATCAGCTGGCCAGCACAGGTGCGCGACCCTGACTCCTCCGACGTGCAGTGGCTTAAGCGCTTCTTGGCGGCCCTTGCGGGCGAAGGTGAGCACGGCGGCGTGGCTAGCGTGATAGCCGGTGGCGAAGGCGACGACCTGGTAGAGGTCGGAGTTGTTCCACTCACCTGAGTGGATCTTGTACTTGACGTCACCGACGGCGCGGCCGGCGTCCATGACAAGGTCGGGGTTGAGGGTCTTCGTGCTGGGCGGCAGTCGACGCGCGCTCTTTGTCACCTGGTGTTGGGGGAGAGCAGCCCGAACCGTGCGCCGCACGCCTTCCTCGATGGCTTCTGGCGTGCGGAGCAGGAACGCCCAGGCCGGTGCCGCACCGTTGTCGAGGTGTCGCGCAGTGCTTGTGAGGATGTGTCTCGCCAGGACGAGTGCGGAGGTGTAGTGGCGCACACGGGGTTTCGAGACCCGAAGATCCCCAGCGGCCAGCGGGCCGACTCCGTCGAACCGCCGCGCGGCACGCGCGGCACGCGCGGCGGTCGAAGGTGGGGTCCGCGGCGAAGTGCTGACGACCCGTAACCCGGCCAGCAGCACCCGGTTCGCGGGGTTGTCGGCGTCGAACTCTTGCACCTCGCAGTGCACGGACAGCGTGCCACGCATGATGCTCGCAACTGTGCGGGGTGCGTCGATGTGGCCGCGGGCGACACGCAGGATGTCGCGTGTGGTGCGGTAGTCCCGGATGAGGTCACGGCGCAGGACGTCCTCGACCTCGCTGCAGTACCAGCGGCTGATGAGGTCCCAGAGCGATTCGCCCTCGGCGAGCTGCGCTTGCGCGGAGTCGAGACGAGGAATAGCACCCGCAGTCTCGAGCAGGGCCAAGGCATGCGGTGTCGGGATCTTGGGTCGCACGGTGATGTTAACCCCGCTGGCGGTGATGACACCGATGGCGTCGTTCACCCGCACGTTCCACGCCGCAGGAGAGGAGGCAGCCTGGTGGACCGTGATTGCGGTAGGCGAATCGCCTTCCTCAGTCGGGTTCGAGGAGGCACCCCACCACTCTCGTGAGCCGGCGAGGCGCGTGCCGAGGGACGCCAGGTCTCGTGCCTGCTCCGTGGTGATTTCCAGGCGTGTGGTCACCGACTCGACGAGGGTGAACTCAGCCGGCCGCATCGGGCCAGAACTCCTCCAGGCGAAGGGTCTCGGCGGTTCCTGGCTGGTCGAAGAAGTACTCCTCGAACAAGGGCTCCAGCTGGCGTCGCCAGACGGCTCGCAGTCGCCGGTTGTCGAAACCTTCTGCCATGAAGAAGGAGTGGCCCACGGTGTGGTGGCGGTCCAGGAGGTCGGTCAGCCGCTGGTTCAGCTCCTCGAAGCCCTCGACGAGTCGGGGGACGTCGCACCGGTGGGACTCGTAGTACTTGGTCAGGATGCGGGGTGACGGGGGGCACTCGAAGACCTCGAAGCGGCGGCGCAGGGCGATGTCCAGGCTGCGGATGCTCCGGTCGGCGGTGTTCATCGTCGCGATGAACAGCAGGCGCCGCGGTAGGGCGAACCCCGTGGAGTACATCAGGTCGGCCGGCTCGTCACGGTACTCCAGAAGGTAGAGCAGCTCCCCGAACACCCGGGGGACGTTGGCTCGGTTGAGCTCGTCGAGGATCATGACGCTGGGATGGGTTGCGTTCTCGGTCATCTCCGTGGCCATCTGCAGCACCGCTCCGTCGACGCGGCTGAACACCAGTCCGCTCTCGTGCGGTTCAGGGCGGAGCCCTTCCATGAACTCTTCGTAGCCGTAGGAGGGGTGCATCTGCAGGACCCGGTACGCGAGCGGCTCGTCACCGGTCAGGTAGCGAGCGAGCGCCTTGGCTAGCCACGTCTTTCCGGTGCCGGGAGGTCCGGCGAGGATGATCTGTGGTCGCCGCTGCAACGTCTCCAGGACATCGTCCAAGGCGGCCGAGTCCCACAACGTCTCTCGGGCGAGCCAATCGAGGTCGGGCCCGGTCGGTCGCTCATCAGCGGTCCCGATCGGCCCAACGGGTTGCTCTGGATGAGCGATCGCCCGCGCGGCGGCGCGTACACGCTCGTAGACCTGCATCGGGCTGGTCTGGTTCCCAAGCGCGCCCGGGAGGGCGGCAGGGTCCGGGTTGCTCGCCAGCAAGAGGTTCTCCAATGCCCAACCCGCGGGCATCTCCTCGAACTCGGAGAGCTCCACAAAGACCTGACAGTCCTCGGGCTTGTAGTAGTTCGGCAGGCGCGCAGTGTCGACCTGCTCGGGGTCAGCGGTCACCGCGTGCAGTCGTGCGCGCCAGAGTTCGTCTCGTCGGTACAGGTAGCAGTGCGTCAGCGTTCCCTCCTGGACCTGTGTGTTGACCGCCTGGAGTCTGGCGCTCAGCGGCCGAGACTTGCCGAACTTGCCCCACCACACCCGGCCATGCTGCAGTGCCAACGCACGGTGGTCGGTGATGGTGGTGGGGCGGCGCTCCTCGTTCCACTTCAGGAGCAGGTGCAGGGGCTCGTACTCTTGCTCCAGGGTCACGCCGACATCTTCCAACGCGGTCAACATGTCAAGGAACCGCATCAGGTCCGCTTGCAGCTGTTCCGCGCTAGGGACTGATCCGCGCTCATAGGCCGCCGCATAGGCGGTCGCGGCCTCGTAGTTTTTTGGTCGGTCGACTGCTGACGCGAGCGAGATGCTTGTCAGCAGGTCGCCCGCCGGGGATAGGGCGTCGCGCACGTCCAAGGCTCGCTTGCGGAGCACCGCTGTGCCTCCGCGCACTGCCTCGGTGCCCTGGTTCAGAGTGAGGTACGCACGCGAGCCATCAGCTGCGAAGAGCAGGACCACGTAGATCCCCTTCTTCGCGGACGCGTCGGTCGAGCGGAATACACCCACCCAGGGCACGGCCGCGATATCCCCGACGCCGGTGCGCCCCCGGACGGAGAACCGGTCGGGGACCACGGTGCGGAAGGCGCTAGGCAGCTCTTCCTCGATCGCCTCCTGGTATGACGCCGCGCTGCGTGGGTTCTGGGCGCGGGCGCTCAACGAGGTCAGCACTTGCTCGATGAGCACCGGCACCTGGTCCCACCGTGCCGCACCCGAGCGCGCGTCCTCACCGCTCCCCACGGGGCGGACATCGTTAAGTGGCGGGTTCAACGCATCCATCAGCTGTGCCTTCAGGGTTGTGGGGTCATCGGTGTAAGCCACAGCGAACCATCCCTGCCGCAGTCGGTCCCGTATCTCGTCTCGGCTCGCGGGCCGGCCCAAAGAGTCATCCAGCAGCAGTCCGACCTTGTGGTGCAGAATCGATGCCGCACGGTCCCCAGCCAGGTGCTGGCGCAGCCTCGTGCGCGTCTGTCCGCTCGAACCGACGTAGAGCAGTTCTCCTTCCGGCGACCAGACGACATGAGCGCCCGCCTCATCAGCGGCGGTTCCCACGGCCTCGTCGGTGAACCGGCGAGGAACATCGAACTGCTGTAAGACCGGGGCGTCCAGGCGTGGCGGCGTCGCTTCCGTGGTCATCGGCTAACCCTAGGTTGCAACAAGGCGGATCAACTCTCCTCGGCCCAAGAGGCTACGTGTCCTAGCCTGACGGGTCGCTTCGGCGGCTGGGTTTGAGCAGTCCGTTCACCGCGTCAGCGCCGGGCCCTGCGCCGCCACCGCGGCAACCGGCCGCTCGCGTGGTGCCTGCTCATGAGGACCTGCAGGTCGTTCAGCCCTCGCCGGGCGGCGTCCAGGTCTGACTGAGCGGCGTCCATCGCGCGCTTGAGGTCGCCGCCTGCTGGCCCTCCAGAGCGCGTGGCTACCCGCGCGCGCACCGCTGCGAGCTCCTGGACGTCGGCACGTGCCAGGTCCAGTGCGGCGAGCACGCGTGACCCGCCTGTCACCATGCGCGGCGAGACGATCTCGAGCTCGATGAGCGTCGAGCGGGTCTCGCGCATCGCGAAGTCGAGTTCGTCGGCCTCGGGCTGGTCCTTGCCGATGTTGGATTGATGCATCGACGCCTCGCGTTCCTGCAGTAGGCGCAGCGAGGTGTTCGCCGCCCGCCAAAACCGCAGGTGCACGTCGCGGCGACGGTTTGCAGCTTCGCCGCGTTGCTGCAACCGCGCGACGCTCAAGGACACGATGCCGCTGACGAGGATGGCGAGGAACGCGACCCCCACCGCGGCGGCCGCGATCACGTTGTCCGGTGTCCAGATCACTCGCGCACTCTAGCGACGCGTCTACTGGCCACCGACACGCCTGGCCCAGGACACAGGCCCGTGGGGATGTAGCTCAGCGCAGATTCGACCCCCGCCGGCCGCCGCGAGCACGACTCGCTCATCGTTGGAGCGCCCGCCCGATTCGCGGAGGTGCGTGGATCGTCACCCCTGGGCGTGCACGTTGCCACCAGTTGATGGGTAGAGCGCCAGGTTGTGGCCCGGGCGGTCGCGGGTCCCCGTCAGTCACCCCACGTGTTGGCCCTACAGCCAGTCGTAGCTCAGCACCTCCTGCTCCTCCCAGGAGTAGTCGTTGTTGCGGTCCAGCAGACCGGCAACCTCGACGCGCACCCTGCGGACCGGCAAGCGCACCTCGGGGCGGTTCGGGGTGTAGGCGAGCGGGACGATCCCGGCCGCCTGCAGAGTGCTGCGCGGCACGTAGTTCGACAGTTCGCCCCTCACGGACACATCGAGCCTGAACGATAGGTTGTAGAGCTCCGAGCCGTCCTCGTACTCGTCGACGTACTGCGGATCCTCTTCGGAGGCACCTGCCATCGAGTACCAGGCGAGGTCCATCACGGGCAGCATCCCCGGCGGTGGTGTCAGCACGTCTTCGGGGGACCGCTCCAGCAGGCCGGCGGCGAAGTCCTGGGCGACGCGCTCGTACCAGCGCTGAGCTCGAATGGGAGGAGGAGTCGGGGCCGAGATCGCCGCCGAGCCCGAACCACGGCCGCCAGATTCGCCGCCGCCTCGGCTGTTGCCGCCTGCGGCTGCCGCCTCGGCTGCCAGCACGAGAGCATGGTGCTGCTTTGGGTCGGTGTCCTCGAGCTCACGGTACGCGACGGTGTACTTGACGCCGCGGGCGGCCGCGAGTCGGCGCGCGTCGCGCTTGTTCACCGAGTGTGTAGTCATGACGGTTCCGTTCGCTGGCCCGTTCGTCCCACGCCGAACGGCCCAGACATGTCGGGTCCGTCTCGATGACTTCTGCTGGGCATCAGCGCTACGCGCCTTGTCCTCGGTCGCGGGCTGCGTGGGCAGATCGCTCGGAGTCCGGTTCATGCCTCAACCGGTGGACCGAACCTAGCAGGGGCCGGGGGTAGCGCCAAGCCCTTGCTGCTGGCCCGCGTCGCGGGACCTTATGGGATCCCTTTCTGCCGCCCGGTCCGAGACGAGGGCTCGACTCCCTCCAGACTCCACTCGGACCATCGCCCGCGTGCACCCAACGCGTCCACGGCAGGTCGCCGCTTCTCGTCTCTGCAACTCACTGCCGCACATGCCTTCAGCTGGCCCCGACACCCTGCTGGAAGCCTGGATTTTTGCTCGGACACGTCGACGCATCGTTGCGGGTTGGGCGTGGGAGTGGTTCGGCAGGGTGTGGCGCATGACGTCGTCGGGGAGCGAGCTCGAGCCGGTCGGGTATGCCGAGTTGTTGGCCGATCTGAAGGCGCGAGTGCGCGCGACGCAGTTCCGCGCCGCCCGGGCGGCGAACTCCGAGGTGCTGCGCCTGTCCTGGTCGGTCGGACGCGACATCCTCGACCGACAGCGCGACGCCGGGTGGGGGAGCCGGGTGATCGACCGTCTCTCGGCGGATCTGCGGCGAGAGTTCCCCGACCAGCGCGGCTGGTCGCCGTCGAACCTGAAGAACATGCGGCGCATCGCCGAGGTGTGGCCCACGGCCGAGGAGTTTGGCCAACAGGCCGTTGGCCGATTGCCGGGGGGGCACGTCGTCGTCCTGCTGGAACGCCTCGAGTCTCGCGAGGCGCGGGACTGGTACGCCGCGAGTGCCGCCGAGTACGGCTGGTCGCGCGCGGTGCTCGAGCACCAGATCAAGGCCGACCTGCGCCGCGCCGTCGGGGCGGCGCCGACGAACTTCACCGATGCGCTCGAGGCTCCGGATTCTGAGCGGGCGCAGCAGCTGGTCAAGGACCCGTATGTGTTCGAGCACCTGGACCTGGTTGAGCGCCTGGCGGAGCGGGACGTCGAGCAGGCGCTGATGGACCGGCTGCAGGACACGATGCTCGAGCTCGGTCGCGGCATGGCGTTCGTCGGACGCCAGGTACGCCTGACGGTGCCGGACGACGCGAGCGACCGCGTGGGCGAGTTCTTCGTCGACCTCCTGTTCTTCCACGTCCTGCAGCTGCGGTATGTCGTGGTCGAGCTCAAGGTGGGCAAGTTCGAGCCCGCCCACGTCGGTCAGCTCGGGACGTACGTCGCGATCGTCGACGACCAGTTCCGTCAGCCCGAGATCCACGCGCCGACGGTCGGGATCCTGCTGGTGACCGGTAAGGCTGGCGCGACGGTGCGGTACGCGCTGGCCGGTACCCGGGTGCCGATCGCCGTGGCGGACTACCAGGGCCTGCCGGCGGACGCCCGCGGCGCACTGCCGTCGGCGGCTGAGCTCGAGGCCGTCATCGAGGACGAGCTCGACCACCGGGCCTGAGCCCTCAGAACCCCTTCTGACCAGCCTAAACGCGACGCCGATAAGTTACCTTATGTCCGATTGGCGAGGATTGCGAGTGTCTCGGGGCCGCCCCTGCGCCGTACGCGTCGTGGCGCATTAGGCGTTTGCTGCTTCAAAGGCGACCAGCCCTGTCTCGAGCTCGTCCAGAGCGGCTGCAAACCCGTCAATGAAGGTCGCCATGCCCTGCGCTCGACGCGGCTTGCCGCTGGCGAAGTCCCACGCGTATGGCGCCGGCCAGCGCCCCATCTCCGCTCGTCGCAGCCCGTCCTCGGCGATGGCTGCCGCCGCGTGCAGTTGAAGGAAGTCCCAGTTCGCTGCGGAGGGCTTTCGGTACGATCTGCTGAAGCCCTGGCCACGCTTCTCCGTGTGGCCGATCTTGCTGAGCCGCTCCCTCAGGTGCCCAAGGTGCAGTCGGTGGTCGGCCAATCGCAGCGCGAGCCGCTCGTCATCCGAGTCCTCGCGAAGAGCGGCAAGACTCGTGAGGGTGATGTTGCTTCGATAGGCCACCTGGCCGGCCCCGGCTTGGAAACCCTTCTCGCTGAGCAGCAGTCCACGGTCGGCGCCAACGTTGCGTACGATCTCTGCCAGCGCTGAGACGTGAAGCTTGCTCACTCGTCGCTTCCAGTGCTTGCACTCGACCACCCAGAGCTGGTCCAGGCCGGCGCGACGGCTGCGCACGACGACATCAATGTCGTGACCGCCTCGCACGCCTTCGAGGTGCTTATCCGTCTCCGCCTCCAGTCCCAAGGTGCGGAAGAACGCAGCGGACTCCTCTTGGTACTCCTTCCACTTCGCCACCCGCCCAGTGTGCCGGGCGGCGCGACTCTATGCCGAGGAAGCGCCCGAGCTGGCGCGCCGCGGCCTCGCGATAGTGCGCCCGAGAGAGCTCGGTGTTTTGCCCTCACATGGTCACGCACTCGCTACCCCTTGTGCCCTGTGGGCAATGAGGTAGTCTGTCTGCATCGCAGTACATACACGTATGCACGGCACGTACTCAGACGATTCGGGAGCCCAATATGAAGACGCTGACAGTTCGAATGGATGACACTGACTACGACGAGTTGGGGCGCATCGCGCGCTCTCGCGGGGTCTCGCTGAGCGACCTGGCCCGTGAAACTCTCGGCACGCTGCTCACGGTCGACCCCGCTGACGCCGACGAGGTGCGCTTCCGCACGGGCACCCCTGAGTCGCTGAGCGCGATCGACCGTCGCCAACTGTCCTTGCTTCACCGCATCATGTCCTACTTGGTCCCCGACGACGCGAGCTCCGAGGACGGCGACCCCGACTTCCAGCGGAAGCGTGCCGAGGTCCTCGAGATGGGGTGGGTGTCGGAGTACTCGGACGAGTTCTACGAGATCCGTCCCGAGATGCCGCGCAGCGAGAGCGACTTCGTCATGGACGTGCTCGACATGTTCACGCAGCTCGAGTGGAGCTACGGCGAGCTCTCGGGAGACGAGCGTAAGGCTCTGGCCGAGGAGGCCAAGTACGGGCTGAAGTTCGGCGGGTTCGACTTCAACAACCGACGAGAGGGCCGTATGGCGAGCTACGCCAAGTACCTCATCGACGAGGGCAAGTGGGAGCACATGGCGAAGTACTTCGACGACGACCACGAGCGCGGCAACTCGCACATGCCGACCATCGACATGTACACCCGCATGCTCGAGGAGTTCCGCCCCATCTGGCGTCAGAAAGTGCAGGCTGCTCGCCACGGTGAGTACAACCTCACCACCACGGAGATCCGCCGGGTGCTCGATGCCCGGACTCACCCGGACAGCCGCTGAGAACCGCGCCCGCTCATTCCTGGCTTCTGGGCGCCTGCGCATCCTCGAGCGGCATCTCAGAGCGCACACCACAGCAGCCAGTGGCCGTACCGGCAAGCGGACCTGATCGCTAAGGGCCAGTTCGAGCGCTAGCCCTACCCGACGAGGCGCAGCGGACGCCGGGCCGATGCGGCAGGTCGTGCCTGGCCCTCGACGGGGGCGACGAGCATCTCGCCCGGTGTGGGCAAGGTGAGCGTCCACCGTTCCGTGTTGCCGTTTGTGAGGCGCGCGACGTCGAGCTCGCAGCGTCGTAGGTAGCCGGCACCCTGGTTGGCACCGGACCAGCGGTGCGCGACGACGTCGAGACGTACCGCTGCTTGCTCCCACGTGCCCGTGCTGACCAGGCCGACGCCGCGCTCCCGGGCGCGGGCGAGGAGTCGGCGGCGCTCAGATGGGGTGAGCCGGGCGTCGGGCCCGAGGACCACGTACGCCATGCCGTCGAGCAGCGCGGCGACGGCTGCAGCAGGGTTCGCCTTCACTCTCGGGACCAAGGCGACTCGCTCGAGCGCGACGCCGGCGTCGTGGGCCGCGAGGATCCCGATGTCGGGCGCGCCGACGACCGCGACCCAGTCCGAGGAACCTTGCGAGGACGCGAGCAGCGCGAGCAGGAGCGACGTCGAGCCCTGCACGACGCTCGCCGCGCCGCGGGGCAGGCGGCCGTCGTCGAGGATCGCCCCGAGCGGCCGCGGGCTGTCGTCGACGTCGACGACAGCGGGCGCCGAGGAGCGGACGCCGGTGCGCAGCTCGGCGGCCACCAGCGCGCGCCGAGCCACTTCCAGTGGGTCCGCTACCGTCGTGCTCACCCGTCCAGTATCGAACACCAGTTCGAACCGGGCTCTACGATGAGCGGGTGAGCACGTCGTCCGACCCGCCGGTCTGGCGGCCACCGGGCGCCGACTCCCGGTGGTCCGTCACCACCCCGCTGAACGCGGAACGCCCCGAACACGTGCCGCTCAAGCCGCAGGGGTCGGTGCCCGTCATTGCGCACCTGTTGTGGGCCACGCACGAGGAGTTCATGCCCGGTCGCGCGGTGCGGTGGACGGCCGGGCACGTCATGGTCGCGCTCGTTGACGTCGACGCTCCCGGTGGCGCGCGCGAGAACTACGTCTGGCTGCCCGCACGGGACGTGTTCCGGACCCTGCCGCGGCGGCCCCGGCTCGGGACCTGAGGCTGGGCGCTCCCCTAGCACGAGGGCGTGTCGCCGACGGCTCTGCCACCATCGACAGATGGCACCTGCCGACCGCCCGACCCGAGACACGAGGTACCTGTGGTTCGGCCTCGTGCTGGGCCTGGCCGGCCTGATCATCGGGGAGTCGCTTCTTGGCGACGCATCGTTGTGGTTCCCGGGGATGCTGATCGGTTGGATCATCGGCCTGCTGGTCTTCCGTCCCGACGGTCTCGGGCCAAGAGCCGCCCTCTTGGCCGCCACTCTCGCAGTGGCCGGGGCCGTCATCGACCTCCTGGTCCCCGGTCCACCGCGAGTGCCGATGTGGGTGCTCGGGCTGGCCGTCGGCGCGATGTTGGGGTTGCTCCTCGACATGCGCGCGCACCGTCAGCCCAGCGACACGACCTGACGCAACCGCCACCGTCGAACCGGGCGTACGCCCGCCGGCACACCTACCGTGGGCGGATGGCCAAGGAGACGGCGGGCAGGCTCGGTCTATGGTGCGCGATGCTCGGTTCCGCCTGCTCCATGACGGCCATGATCCTCAACGGCACGGCGGACGGGTGGAACCCGCTCAACGTGAGCCTTGCAGTCGTCGCCGGCGCTGTGGTGCTCGTGGCGATCGCCGAGCTCGTCCGGCAGCGCCGAAGTCTGCCCCGTGACCGGGACGTCTGATGGATCGCCGCTGGCGAAAACGAATGCTCTGGATCGCCCTGGGGTACGTGGTGATCGGCATCGTGTTCGCGGTCCTCATGGCGGTGACGGGGAGCTTCCCTTCCACGTGGTGACCGGCCGACGCGGTTGGTGCGCTCGGTGCCTGGTGTGCGGGAGCATGGTCGCGTGGCTCAGCAGAAGCGTGTGATCGTGACCGACGACCTCGACGGGACCGAGGGTGCCAAGACGTACCGGTTCGCGTGGCAGGACGCCACGTACGAGATCGACCTGACCGACGCCCACCGCGATGAGCTGCTGCGCGCGCTCGCGCCCTACATCGACGCCGGCCACCGCGTCGGGAGGGGCCGCCGGGGCGCATCGACGTCATCGACGAGCGCGCGTGGTGAGGACCAGGGCGCAGTGCGCGCCTGGGCGCGGGACAACGGGCACGAGGTCTCCGACCGTGGCCGCATCCCGACCAAGGTGCTCGAGGCGTACCGCGCGCGCTGACGTGGCTGGGCGGCGCGCTGCGACGGCGCTAAGGCGACGGGATCGACGAGCGCGGGCGAGTCGTTGCGTACGTTCCCCACGGCCGGGCAGACCTCGACGGGTTGTAGGTGTGGCTCGGGGACGCGGCGCAGCAGCGCGTCGGCGTCGCCGGTATCGGTGAGGTCGGGGTCGGGTCGAGCAAGGCGTCCCACAGGTCCTCGGGTAGCAGCAGCGGGGAGCGGCCGTGGAATCCCGCCGCGGCCAACCGATGGGAGGGAGTTACCAGTAACGACGGCTGACGGTGGTCCGCACGCGACAGTGTGTGGCGTCGCCGTCCGTATGATCCACGCCATGATGTCGCCGCAGCACGCGCACCGTGTGGTGGTGCAGACCCCAGACGACGCAGAGCATCTGGCAGCCGGGTACATGCAGTGGCTTGGTCTGGATGACGCACGCGTTACGCCGCGCGGCGCGGACGGAGGGATCGACGTGCGTTCGTCGCGCGCGATCGCCCAGGTGAAGTACCGAAGCAACATCACGGGGCGACCTGATCTTCAGAGACTGTTCGGAGCTCGCGGCCACGCCAGCCATCTCGACTTGTTCTTTTTCGCCTACGTCGGGTACTCCGGCCAAGCGTTGCAGTATGCCGGTGACGTCGGGATGCTGCTGTTCGAGTACGACGTCACGGGCGCGGTGGCGCCGGTGAACGACCTGGCGCGTCGAGCACATCTTGGTGCGGTTGCGCGGGACCGCGCCCATCGGCCGGTGACGAGTACGGCGGCCCAGATCTTGAGGCGAGGAGGACCTTGGGGTGGCGTCGAGATCGCGGTCATCACCGGCGCTCTCACGTTCGCTGTGCTCGCCGTCCTCTTCGCGCTGATCGGATTCGCCACCGATGACGCCGACGCCTTCGTGGTCATGTTCGTGGCGGGGATTCTCGCCGCGGCATGCTTCGTCGGCCTCGTGCGCAGCCGACGCCCCAAGAAGTTGCGCCGGCAGAAACCGGCGTCCTCGGTCGTCAGCTCACCGCCGGTAGTGGTGGCGCCCCGGCGCGCTAGTGGAGTGGCGTGCGAGTACGACCACGAGACGCGGGCGGTGCGTCGCATCCTCGTGAGCACCACGGGAGGCACTGTGGTGTTCGCGCGCAGTGACGGTGGACATAGCACGAGCCTCGAAGGATTCTCCGGGTTCGCGGATCCGGAAGAGGTACGTGAGGCGCGTGCGCGTGCGCGGGCGGAGCTGGCGCATCTCGGGCAAACGTCCTGGCTCTGAGGGCGGTGCGAGACGCGGGTCTGCTGCACGGATAGGTGACAGGTGATCTCAGGCGGTGAGTGCGACCCGGGTCAGGCTCCCTCCGCGAGCATCTGGCTGGACCGGACGTAGACACCACAGTCACCGCTCAGGGGCGTCACGTGCGCGTCATCGAACCGGTGCCACACCGCGCACGCCTCAGCCTCCTGCGGTGTCCTGATGTGCTCACCGGACGTCCATGCCACGGCCGAGGGGTACAAGGTGACGGGGTCGATGAGCGGGCGGTCTCGCGCGACGTAGACCTCTGACTGGCGAGCTAGAAGAAGGGCCGAAGTGATCGGGCTCGCCTCCAGCACCGCCGGCCTACCTGCCCTCACGGCACGTGCGGCACCGCCGGCGCCCGTCCGACGGGTAAACGATCGTGTTCTCGGGCGTGTACTCGTGCCCGTGAGGGCAATGCGTCTTGGCCGCCTGGTGACCACCGGACCCGACACCGTCGACGCTCCCAGTCCGGTGCCACCGGTTGTAGTGCAGCCGGCACCAGCCGCGCGCGACCGCGCGTAGGTCGCAGCCGTCGACCGTGCATGCTCGCGCTCGGCGGCCGCGGGCCGGCGCTGTCATCGCGAAGTGCGCGCGCACCTGGTCGGCCTGCTCCTCGTCGAGGATCCATCGGCCCTCGAACGGCGGCGGGAACGTCGCGCGCAGCCACGCGTACACCGCCGCCCGGGAGACCCCGACCTCGGCCGCGAGGTCCGACGGCGTGTGAAGTGACGTCACGCGCGCTCCTCCCCGACGGGCTGGGCACCGCGACCACGCCGCGGTGTCCCGGTGCGGTCCAGGCTGCGCCGCACCGCCGTCTGCGTGCGCCCCGTCAGCTCCCCGACCTCGCGAAGCGACCGTCCGGCCGCGTACTGCTCGGCCACGAACCGGTCGAACCTGTCCCGCTGAAACAGGTTGTGCCCGTTCTTGACGTCGCCTCGGAACTGCGGCAGCACCTCGAGCACGGGACGCGACGGGTACGGCACGGGACGACCGTACTCAGGCACCAGCCAGCGCGTGCAATCGTTGAAGGATCGCGTCGAGTTCGGAGACTGTGGCGATCAACGGGAGCACAGCGGCACGGGACTGTGTCGTCTCGAGTTCCCCCACGACCTCTACCATCCGGCGCGAGAGACGCCCGATCTCTTCGAGTTCCTCGGGGGTCATCGCCTCGGCAATGTCGCGGACCCGAGCGCTCGCCACACCTACGTCGTTGAGTACCGCCTGAGCGTAGCGCTGCACGTTCTCGACGAATTCGGCCCCGGCCGGGCTCGACGGCGCGCGGCTGAGGGGTACGAACCCACCGCGCACCAGCGACTCGGCGTGGGTTGAAACGGGGACCACCTCACCCTCCGCGGAGTACCAGAAGAGCGCGACCCGCAATACTTCGGACGTTGCCAGCGCGGCCCGTGTGAACCCGTTCAAGGCGTACACGAGCGCCCAATCCGCCCCAGGAGCTGTACCCCGAAGCTGCTGAACGACCGGACTGCCGACGGGCGTTGCGTAGTGCTTCACCTGCGCGGTGCCGCCGGTCGCCGCGACGTCGATCCCGCCGTCCGGTCCAGAGACGGTCACCGCCGCGTCTGTGAAGCCGAGAGACCGCATGTGCTCTGCAGCGAACCGCTCCGCCGACTCCCAGTCCATCGGCGTCGTCGACGGACGTGGCCCTGATGGTGGAGCCACCCCACCGGGAAGGTACTTCCCGCACAACCGGTGGCAGGAGGCACCGGCCCGCGGACCGTCGCACCGCCAACCAAGGACGTGACGGTCCTTCAGGTGTCCGCAGGTGCGGCAGTAGTCGTTCACGCCCACGGGCAGCCCAGCACGCCGCGCTAGTTCTTGCGGGATGAAGTGCTCGAGTAGCACTCGACCGAGCGCAGGTCCTCGTTGGCGTCGTCGATCGCCGGGTCCTTCGGCTCCATGTGATTGCGAATTTCGAAGAGCTCGGGGCAGTCGGCGCCCTCGTCGAAGGCGGCGCTAAACGTTGCGTAGGACGCGACACGGTCCTCGTCTTTCGAGTCGTCGCCGCTCGAGCAAGAACTCGTCAAGGCCACACCGCACAGGAGGGCGGCGCACACGGCCATTCGTCTCATGCTGGCGACTGTAGACCGCCAGCCGAGAGCTCCCGCGCCTCCCTCCGGGTGAACTCCGGGTCACTCCCAGTGGTGAGCCCTTCCGGCGCGGCAGAGTCCTCCAGAGCAGTGACGCTCGCCAGGTGTCGGTACAGGGTGTCTCGGGATACCATGAGCCGGCCGGTCGCGCTCGAGGTGTCGATCGTCTCCGTGAGCGATCGCAGCGTCACGCCGCGCTCGTCGAGGTCGCGCACGAGGCGCGCGACGTGCGCCGCGGACCGGCCGAGCCGGTCGAGCTTCGTCACGACGAGCGTGTCCCCCTCGCGTAGCTGCGCGAGGAGCCGGCCGAGTTCGGGGCGGTCCTCGCGGATGCCCGAAGCCTTCTCCACGACGACGTCGCGCGCGTCGACGCCGCCGGCGCCTGTCAGCGCATCGACCTGGGCGTCCAGATTCTGCGCCGTCGTGGAGACCCGGGCGTACCCGTAGGTGTGCGTCATGCGGTGACCGTAGCGAAAACTCTGGATCGCGTTTTGCGACACCAGGGGTTTTCGGACACTAGTTCTGCGACATGTTCTCTCGGCGTGTCGCGACGGGGATTGCGGTGTACGAAAAACGGTCGGTTTTGCGATGCCGGAGAACCGCGTGAGGTGCGCTGGCCGAAACTCAGGCAGCGACCAGTGTTGTTCGTAGATTCGCGTTCGCCAGTGCTGCGGTTCCGTCGCGCCAGGTGAGGTAGCCGCCGTCGAGGTTGCGGACGTCGTAGCCGAGCTGGTCGAGCAGGCGCGCGGCGGTGTGGCCACGCTGGCCGACTTGGCAGTGCACGACGACCGGCGCCTCGGTGGAGATCTCCGCGGTGGCGCGGGCGCGGAGCTCGTCGAGGGGCACGTTGACGGCGGGCCGTCCGTGCGCGGTGCGCACGGTGCCGCGCGCGTGCTCGTCCGGCGTCCGGACGTCGACGACGGTCGCGCCGTCCTCGACCAGCGCGTCGAGCTCGTGCCACTGCACGGTCCGGGTGTGCCCGGTGCGGAGGTTGTCGGCGACGTACCCGAGCATGTTGACCGGGTCCTTCGCCGATCCGTAGGCCGGGGCGTAGGCGAGCTCGAGGTCTGCCAGGTCGGACGCGGTGAGCCCGCCGGAGATCGCGGTGGCGATGACGTCGATGCGCTTGTCGACGCCGTCGCGTCCGACGCCCTGCGCGCCGAGGATCAGGTCGGTCTCTGGGTCGATGAGGAGCTTGAGCGCCATCTGCTCGGCGCCCGGGTAGTAGCCCGCGTGCTGGGTGGGGTGGGTATGGATGGCGCGGTACGGGCGCCCCTCGGCGCGTAGACGCTTCTCGTTGCGGCCCACCACGGCGGCGGTCAGGCCAAAGACGCCGACGACCGCGGTGCCGACGGACGGGCGCAGGGTGCGAGGGCGTCCCAGGATCACGTCGGCGACGTGTCGGCCGTGCCGGTTGGCGAGGTTGGCGAGCGGGACGAGCGTGGTCGCGGCATGGTCTGGCCCGTCCGCACCGGCTGCGGCGAGCGCGTCGCGCTTGGTCGCGGCGTCCCCCACCGCGTAGACGTCCGGCACGGAGGTGCGCAGGTCGTCGTCGACGAGGATCCCGCCGCGCGGCCCGGTTCGCGCACCCGCGCGGACGGCGAGCTCGACGTCCGGGCGCACCCCGATGGCGGCGACCACGACGTCGGCGGCCACGGTGCCGAGGGCCTGGCCCGCGGCGTCGGTCAGCTCGACCGTCCGGGCGCCCACCGCGGCGACCTGAGCGGACGTGCGCACGTCGACGCCGTGCGCCTCCAGCTCGCGCTGCACGCGCACCGCCATCTCGGGGTCGAGCGGGGCCAGGACCTGGTCGGCGAGCTCGACGAGCGTCACGTCGAGGCCGCGGCGGACGAGGTTCTCCGCGACCTCCACGCCGACGAACCCGGCGCCGATCACGACGGCGGTGCGGGCCGGAGACCCGTCTTCGCCCCCGTGGTCGATCGCCCCGACGAGCCGGTCGACGTCCGCGACGTCCCGCAGCACGAGGGCGCGGTCGACCCCCGGCACCTCAGGGACGATGGGGCGGGCGCCCGGGCTCAGCACGAGCCGGTCGTAGGACTCGAGGTACTCCTGCCCCGTCGACAGATCGCGCACCGTGACGCTGTGCCCTGCGGCGTCCACGCCCATCACGCGGCTGCGCACGCGGACGTCGAGGCGGAAGCGCGCGGCGAGCGACGCGGGCGTCTGCAGGAGGAGCGCGTCCCGATCCTCGATGATCCCGCCCGCGTGGTACGGCAGGCCGCAGTTCGCGAACGAGACGTGCTCCCCTGCCTCGAGAACGACGATCTCGGCGGTCTCCGACAGGCGGCGCAGCCGCGTGGCCGCGGACATGCCCGCGGC
Source organism: Cellulosimicrobium sp. Marseille-Q8652 (assembly GCF_965112045.1). Lineage (NCBI taxonomy): Bacteria > Bacillati > Actinomycetota > Actinomycetes > Micrococcales > Promicromonosporaceae > Cellulosimicrobium > Cellulosimicrobium sp. Marseille-Q8652. Next base: position 76,424 of record NZ_CBCOPS010000003.1, read on the forward strand.
TACTCCACCGACGACGACGATCTTCAGCGACTTCTTCTCCGACATGACTCCAGGATACCCCCCGGGGTATTGTGTCGGGAACGACCGACCGAGGAGGACCACGATGTGCCAGGCAGCGACCTGCAGGCAGTGCGGCAAGACGACGTGGAGCGGCTGCGGCCAGCACGTCGACCAGGTGATGCAGGACGTGCCGCGCGGCGAGCGCTGCGAGGGGCACCCGGAGCGGCCGGGCACCTCTTTTCTCGCCCGGCTGTTCGGGCGCTGACGGCAGCCCGACGGGAGGAACCGATATGCAGCTCGACCAGGACGAGATGAAGAAGGTCTCGAACCGCCTCAAGCGCGCACAGGGTCAGTTGGCCGCCGTTGTGCGGATGGTTGACGAGGGCGGTGACTGCGCCGACGTCGTCACGCAGCTCGCGGCCGTCTCGAAAGCCCTCGACCGGGCCGGGTTCGCGATCATCGCGTCCGGCCTCAAGCAGTGCCTCACGGACGAGGAGAACGGCCCCGATGACGTCCAGCGGCTGGAGAAGCTCTTCCTCTCGCTCACCTGACGAGGGGGTTCCGCACCCAAGGGCGGTCCGGTGTTCGACCTCGCGTTGCTGGCGCACATCGGCGCAGGGCTGACGGCGGTGCTCGCGGGGTTGGTCGCGTGCTCGCGCGTACGGGCGGGCAGTGGCATGTCGGGGCGGGTCGCGTGTTCCTGGGCGGGACCGTCGCTCTTTTCGCCTCGATGGTCGTGATGGTGGTGATCCGCTGGCCCGCCACGATCCACCTGGCTGTGCTCGGGGCGTCGCCCTGGCCGCTGTGCTGCTCGGGTGGCGCAACCGGCGCCGTGGCAGCAGCGACGGCGGACATATCGCGTGGATGGGCGTGGCGTACGTCGCGATGCTGACCGCGTTCTACGTCGACAACGGCCCGCACCTGCCGCTGTGGGAGCGGCTACCGGACTGGTCGTTCTGGATCCTTCCGCCCTGGTCGGGGCGCCGCTCACCGCGTGGGCAATTCGCCGACATCGTCCAGCGGCCACGACCCGGTCCGGGCCGGCACCGTAGGAAGGCTCGCGGGGCACTCGCTCGTGATGCGGCTGGCGAGGCGATCGGCGTCGCGGTGGACGTAGCCGAGCAGCGCTGAGCCGCGGTCGCGCTGCCAGGAGCGGCCGATCGTGTACAGGCCCGGGACGGGGGTCGAGCCGTCGTCGACGGCCAGTGCCCCGGCCTCGTCGAGGACGCCGGGCACGGTGACCCAGGTGTCGCCGTGCCGGTACCCGGTCGCCCACACGACGGCCACGGGCTGGACGGCGTAGCCGTCGACGAACCTCACGGTGTCGCCGGTGGCGTCCTGGGCTCGGGGGTGGAAGGTGACGGCGGCGGCGCGCAGATCACGTCGCGGGATGCCGATTACCGGCTCGTTCGCGCGCACGCGGCGCCCGACGAGCGAATCCCCGGGCGCGTGAATCGCTCGGGTGGCCGTCAACCACCAGAACAGGTCACGCCCGAGTGGCCGTTGCGGGAGCTCACGCAGGCGCGCCCCTTCGGACAGGTGCACGGACCGGCCGGCCCGGGCGAGCTCGAGCGCGATCTGGCGCCCGGAGTTCGCGCCGCCGACGACGAGCACCGCCCCGGGTGGAAGCGCGTCCGGGCGCTGGTAGTCGTCGGTATGGACCTGCACGACGGCCGGGTCGATGCCGGTCGCGAACGGTGGCGTCCAGGGACGGCCGAACGCACCGGTAGCCACGACCACCCGCGCAGCGCGGATCATCTCACCGCCGGCCAGGTGGACACGGAAGTCACCGGCATCGCCCTCGAGCCGGACGACGTCGGCGCCGGTACGCACAGGCAGCTCGAACCGGGCGGCGTAGTCCGCGAGGTACGCGGCCACCTGGTCCTTGCCCGGGTAAGACCACGCGTCGCCGGGGAACGCGAGCCCGGGCAGGGCGTCATACCGGGCGGGGGTGAACAGCCGCAGCGAGTCCCACCGGCGCGCCCAGCTCGCCCCGACGTGCGCGGCGCGCTCGAGCAGGAGCACGTCGACGCCGGCGCGGGTCAGGTAGTACCCGAGCGCGAGCCCCGCCTGCCCGGCCCCGACCACGACGACGTCATGGTCGGGGCCGGTGCTGCCGCTCACAGCAGCGAAGCGATGTGAGCCAGGGTGCCGGACTCGATGAGGATGAACACACCGAGGCCGATGAACACCACCGGCACGAGCCAGTGCTCGACCTTCTCCAGCCCCTCGGTCACCTTCTCGTTCGTGCCGATCGCGCGCGCGAGCAGGCACCACAGCGCGAGCAGGAGGAGGAACACCGCGATCGTGACCAGGGCGTCCGTCGTCGAGATGGTGCGGAACACCGGGGTGTAGATCGCGATGTTGTCCCCGCCGTTGGCGATCGTGATGCCCGCGACGCCGAGCAGCCCGACGGCCTTGAGCGCGGACTCGGCCTCATCGTCGTCGTCCTTGCCGCGCAGCGTGCGCACCAGGGCCAGCACACCGATCGCGAGCGGGATCAGGCCGAGCAGGCCCACCCACTCGTCCGGCACGATCGTCAGGCCGAGCGCCGCCAGGAAGCTGACCGCGATCAGGGTGACCAGGCCCAGGTACTGCCCGGCCACGATCTGCCACCCGCGCAGCCGCGAGGTCCCGCGCGCGGCGACAGCGAACAGGACCGTCAGGACCACAATGTCGTCGAGGTTGGTCGCGACGAACAACCCGATCGCGGCCGCGATCGTGCTCAGCACGCCGACACCTGCCCGTCCACGCCGTACGTCGGGCAGAGCGCGACCGCGCTGCCCGTCGCCGCGAGCAGCGTCTCCGCCGCCGCCAGCATGTCCAGCAGCTCCGGGCGGGCCAGCGAGTAGAACACCCGCCGCCCCTCCATGCGCCCAGCCACCAGGCCGCAGTCCTTCAAGCACGCCACGTGCGAGGACACCGTCGACTGTGCCAGCCCCAGATCAGCCGTCAGCTCCGCGACTCGCGCCTCCCCGACCGCGAGCCGGCGCACGATCGCCAACCGCGCCGGATCCCCCAACGACCGGAACAACGCGACCGCCGGCTCAACATCCACCGTGCTCGCCGCACACACCTCAGATTCTATGATCGACACAGGGCGATAATAACCGATCTTGATCGATCATCTGCTGGGCGTCCTGCCGGGCGTGGTCGATGAGCTGCGAGGTCCGCAGCCCGTGGGTGTGGGTGCTGACTGGCACTATCACAATCCAGGCGAGTCGTGACTGTGACGAGGGGATGCGCACCATGGCCAACTTCAAGTTCGACACGAAGGGTCTGGCCGACCTGGAGAAGCACCTGGAACAGCAGCTCAAGACGGTCGAGGTCGAGGCCAATCGGGCGGCTGCGCGTGAGTCGACGCCGGAGGCCAAGGCGCGAGCCTTCGCGCGGGTCCTTCGCAAGCACGGGGTCGAGAACGTCAACGAGGCGGAGATCCGTAGGAAGTTCAGTCGCTGAGCCTTCTCCTCGCTCGCGGGACCCATCACGTGCCGATCCCGGGTTCTGCGCGTCGCCGAGAAAGCCGACGCCCGGGCCGCTCGCACGGTGGTGTCGTTCGCCGTCCGTACCCTTGCGTTCGTGCCTACCAGCGTCTCGGACCGCTCCCTACGAGGCGGTCACGTGTTCGTCGATGAGAGCAAGAAGCAGGACTACCTGCTGGTCGCCGCGGTGATCATCCCCGGCGAGCTCGCGCTCGCCCGCAAGACGGTGCGGGGGCTGCAGAAGCCCGGTCAGCGGCGGTTACACATGGTCAAGGAGTCGCCGGCGCGTCAGCACACGATCTTGTCGACGCTCGGCACACTCGGGGCGCAGGTCACGATCTACCAGGCCGGCGCGGGGTACCGCACGAACATCGAACGGCGGGCGGCGTGCCTGGAGCGGCTCGTGGAGAACATCGCGGAGGCGGGCTGCGCCCGGCTGATGCTCGAGAGCGAGCAGGGCGAAGAGGAGCGCGACCGGCGGCTGCTGTACCGGGAGACGGGCCGCCGCGGGTGCCGGGATTCGCTGGCGTACGACCACGCGACCGCGGCCGCCGAGCCCTTGCTCGCGATCCCGGACGCGATCGCCTGGGCCTGGGCCCGTGGCGGTGACGCGCGCCGTCGCGCGCAGCCGCTGGTCGCCGACGTCATCCGGCTGTAGAAAGCGCGAAACCCGAGCGCCACAACCGTCCGGAAGGGTCTCGGGTTCACTTCTCGCCGCTACTGCGGTGAGCTGCCCCAATCTTAGGCACCCGCGTTGCGTACGCGCAACGAACCGCCGATCCCCACGAGGTGATCTTGGGCGGCGGCCCTTGCCAGAGTCCGTCAGCGCTTCCGTCCTTGCGGCCTACATCGAGAACTGTCAACATAGAGACATGTCGATACAAGACGTGGTGATCGTGGGTTCGGGTCCGGCGGGCTACACCGCGGCGATCTACGCGGCACGGGCGGGCTTGGCCCCGCTCGTCCTCGCGGGCTCGATCACCGCGGGCGGTGCGCTGATGAACACCACCGAGGTGGAGAACTTCCCCGGGTTCCCGGACGGGATCATGGGCCCCGAGCTCATGGAGAGCATGCGCAAGCAGGCCGAGCGGTTCGGCGCGCGGGTCGAGTGGGACGACGCGACGCTGCTCGACCTGCAGGGCCCGGTGAAGACGGTCGTGACCGGCAACGGCGAGACGTACCGGGCCCGCGCGGTCATCCTGGCGACGGGGTCGGCCTACCGTGAGCTCGGCCTGGACGACGAGAAGCGCCTGTCGGGCCGGGGCGTGTCCTGGTGCGCGACGTGCGACGGGTTCTTCTTCCGCGACCAGCACATCGCGGTCGTCGGCGGCGGTGACTCCGCGATGGAGGAGGCCACGTTCCTGACCCGGTTCGCGCAGAAGGTGACCCTCGTGCACCGGCGCGACGAGCTGCGGGCGTCGAAGATCATGGCCGACCGTGCGCTGAACGACCCGAAGATCGAGGTCGCGTGGAACAGCGAGGTCATCGGCATCGACGGCGAGAAGAAGGTCGAGGCCCTCACGCTGCGCGACACCGTGACCGGGCAGGAGCGCGAGCTGGGCGCCACGGGCCTGTTCGTCGCGATCGGCCACGAGCCGCGCACCGAGCTCGTCAAGGGACAGATCGACCTGGACGACGAGGGCTACATCCAGGTCGTGGGGCGCACCACGGCCACCAACCTCGAAGGCGTGTTCGCGTGCGGCGACGCCGTCGACCACACCTACCGCCAGGCCATCACCGCCGCCGGGTCGGGCTGCTCGGCCGCGCTCGACGCCCAGCGCTACCTCACCGAGCTCGCCGACGCCGCCGGCCTGGAAGACCTCGCCGGCACCCCCGAGGTCCCGAACCCCGACGATCTGCCGCTGGCGCTGGAGGAGATCCGATGAGCACCGTGACCGTCACCGACGACACCTTCGACGAGGTGGTCCTCGGCTCCGAGGTCCCCGTCCTGGTGGACATCTGGGCCACGTGGTGCGGCCCGTGCCGCCAGGTCGCCCCGATCCTGGCCGAGCTTGCGCAGGAGTACGACGGCAGGCTCACGATCGCCAAGCTCGACGCCGACGCCAACCCCAAGACCGTGGCCGCGGCCGGGGTCGTGTCGATCCCGACGCTGAACTTCTACGCCGGCGGCCGGCTCGTGAAGTCCGTCGTCGGTGCCCGCCCGAAGCCGGCGCTGGTCGCGGAGATCGAGGAGGTCCTCGCGTGAGCGACGCCGCGACCGCCACGCGCGGTCGCCTGTCCACGCTCGACCGGTGGCTGCCGCTGTGGATCGGGCTCGCGATGGTCGCCGGGCTCGTCCTGGGCCGGTTCGTCCCCGCCCTGTCCGAGGTGCTCACAGCGATGGAGGTCGGCGGGATCTCGGTCCCGATCGCGCTCGGCCTGCTCGTCATGATGTACCCGGTGCTGGCCAAGGTCCGCTACGACCGCGTCGGCGCGGTCACCGGCGACAAGAGGCTCTTGGTCTCCTCGCTGGTGCTGAACTGGCTGGTCGGCCCGGCGCTGATGTTCGCCCTGGCCTGGATCTTCCTGCCCGACCTGCCCGAGTACCGCACCGGGCTGATCATCGTCGGCCTGGCCCGTTGCATCGCGATGGTCGTGATCTGGAACGACCTCGCGTGCGGGGACCGGGAGGCCGCCGCGGTGCTGGTCGCGATCAACTCCGTGTTCCAGGTCGTCGCGTTCTCCCTGCTCGGGTACTTCTACCTCACCGTGCTGCCCGGGTGGCTCGGCCTGGACACCCAGGGCCTGGACGTGTCGGTCGGGCAGATCGCGCTCAACGTCCTCGTCTTCCTCGGCGTCCCGCTGGCCGCCGGGTTCGCCTCTCGCCTCGTCGGGGAACGCGCCAAGGGCCGCGCCTGGTACGAGGACCGGTTCCTGCCGAAGGTCGGACCGTGGGCGCTCTACGGGCTGCTGTTCACGATCGTGCTGCTCTTCGCCCTGCAGGGCGAGGCCGTCACCTCGAACCCGCTCGACGTGGCCCGCATCGCGCTGCCGCTGCTGGTGTACTTCGCCGCCATGTGGGGCATCGGCATCATCGTCGGCAAGACGCTCGCGCTCGGCTACGCCCGTTCCACGACGCTCGCGTTCACCGCGGCCGGCAACAACTTCGAGCTCGCGATCGCCGTCGCGATCGGCACGTTCGGCGCGACGTCGGGCCAGGCACTGGCCGGTGTCGTCGGCCCGCTCATCGAGGTCCCCGTCCTCGTCGGCCTCGTCTACGTCTCCCTGTGGCTCGCACGTCGCTGGTTCGCCGTCGACCCCTACGCTGCCCCGACTCCTGCCCGTGAGCTGGAAGAGGTGAGGTCATGACCACCGCCCCCCTGACCGTCCGTGAGCCGGACTGCGCCCCGCAGATCGAGTCCCACGCGATCGGCACCGAGGTCGCCGGCGCCGTCGCGACCACGCTCAAGGCCCTCGCAGAGCCGCTCCGACTGCGGATGCTGTCCTTCATCGCCACCTCTCCCGCCGGGGAGGCGTGCGTGTGCGACCTCGCGGCTCTCACCGACGTGTCACAGCCGACGGTGTCGCACCACCTGAAGGTGCTGCGCGACGTCGGGGTGCTGACCTCCGAACGACGCGGCACCTGGGTCTGGTATCGCATCACCCCTGGCTACAAGGGCGCGGTCTCCACCCTGCTCGAGTCCTTCGCCCCGGCCGCGCTCGAGGCGCTGGTCGCCCCGCACGAGCTCACGGGTCTGGAGGACGTCGACGCCGCGCTCGACCGCCTGGCCGCCGACCTCGCCAC
>NZ_CBCOPS010000004.1:0-31228 GCF_965112045.1 Cellulosimicrobium sp. Marseille-Q8652
GGGCGACGTCGTCGGGCCCGGCCCGCTCGCACGCGTCCCGCGCGAGGAGGCCTTCGAGCCGCGCGCGGACCTCGTACACGCGGCGCGCGTCGGCGAGGTCGAGCGCCGCGACCCGCACGCCGCCCGTCGGCAGCTCGACGACGAGGGCCTCGGCCTGCAGGAGGCGCAGCGCCTCGCGGACCGGCGTGCGGGAGACGCCGAGCTGTGCGGACAGCACGGGTTCCGTGAGCCGCGCGCCCGGAGCGAGGGTCCCGTCGATGATGCGCGTGCGGAGCAGGTCGTAGACGGCGCGGGCCCCGGACTGCCGCCGTGCGCCGGCGAGGTGCTTGGCGAGGGCGGCGGAGGGCACGGGCGTCGTCGTCACGTCGCCATCGTGGCACACACCTGCGCACTTGTATACAGCGCGCGATGGTGGCCGGACCTCGCGCTCAGCCGGTGGGGACCGGCGGGCTCACGGACCCGAGACCCAGCCCGTCGCACCGCCCGGCGACAGGTCGTCGACCTCGTCGTCGACCGGCGCCATGCGCTCGGCCATCTCGAAGTGCCAGTTGACGAGCTCGCCGAGCGGGATCGCCGTCCGGGACGTGCGCGCGACGTCGCGACCCTCCTCCGACCACAGCGGCGGGTACACGCTCAGGCCCTCGTCGAGGCCGACCGAGCCGATCTCGTCGTACCACCCCGGCCAGCGCAGACGCTCGTAGAAGGCGCCCGTCCCACCGCTGACGGCCCACTCGAGGAACGCGGCCTGGCCGAAACCCAGGTCGACCCAGTCGAGCGTGTCCGGCGCGAACCAGTGCACGTTCCCCAGCGGACCGGCCAGCCCTCCGCCGTTGATGGCGAACGTGCCGCCCAGGACGTCGTACGCGACGACGAGCACCGACGGCACCGTGGTGTCCTCGCCGGGCTCCCCCAGCCCGTTGACGCTCGCGAGGTCGGGCAGCCCCGCGCCGCCACCCCCGAGCAGCCGGAGCCACCCGCCGTCGACCAGGACGCCGCCGGTGTGCAGTGCGAGCGCTCCCAAGGTCGAGCGCACCGTGACCTGGAGCCGGAAGAGGACCTCCAGCGACCACGCCGGCGCGGGGACGATGTCCACTCCTGCGCGCCCGAGCATCCGGGCGAGGGTAGGCCACGCGGGGTCGTCGACAGCGGCGAGCTCCGCTGCCGTCCTCACTGCCATGGCCGGATCATGCCAGATGTTGCCGCGGTGCGTGAATCCTGGTATGGGATACCTGGTCGTTGTGTCCGGGACGTCCCCTCCCGCCCGTAACCTCCCCGGCCCCGCCCGCGCGTGGACGCCCCGGGTGCGTCCTGCGCAGACCTGTCGCAGAGCCGTCCGCGGCCGACGTCCGCCGGTACCGTCGGCGGCGTGGACGACGAGCGCGGCACCCGCGGCACCCGCGGCACGGTCGCCGTCGTCGCAGGGCTCCTCGGCGTCGGTCTCGCGGTCACCGCCGCCGTCGTCGCGCCTGGGCTGGTGCGAGCCGCGGCGACGGCCGACGGCGCCTCGTCGGCCGCGACGTCGACCCCTCCGTCGACGGGGTCGGCCCCGGACGAGCAGGACCCCACCCGCTGGGTCGAGGACACCACGGCGCTGCTCGCCGCGCTCCCCGGCGTCGCGGACGTCCGGATGGACGGGTACAGCGGTGCCGCGGCCGAGATCACGCTCGACACCCCGCTCCCCTCGCCGACGGTCGCCCAGCGCACCGCGGACGGCGCCCGCGACATCCTGGCCGCCTCGCGCGGAGGCGACGAGTGGTCGTTGCGGCTCGTCGCCACCACGCCGACCGGCGCCACGCTCCGGTTCGTCGACGGGACCGGAGCACGCGGCGACCGCGGGACGGACCCGGCGACCGGCGACCCGCTGCCCGACCTGCTCGCCGACGACCCCGTCGCCTACGGGGTCCGTCTCGTCGCGGTCGACGGCGTGCGCGCCGTCGCGCTCGAACCCGGGAACGCGTCGGTCGAGGTCGCCGACGCGAGCGACCTGGCCCCCGTGGCGGGGGCGGTCCGCGCCGAGGGACGCGGGCTCACGGCGATGGGCACGTCGGGCTACCGCGTGAACCTGGCCCTGGGGCCGGACGTCTCGACCGTGCCCGACGACGCGCTGCTCGCCCTCGTCGCGGGCGCCGCGGACCGGCCGGGCGTCGACACCGTGCTCTACGAGGCCCGCCGGCCGGTGCTGCCGGGGACACCGCTGCTGTCCGTCGTCGCCGCGGGCGACCCCGCTCCTGTCGCGCGGTGGCTCGACGGCGCGACGCACGACGCGTCGCCGCTGGGCTACCAGGTCCACGGCACGGCCGCCGACGGCACCGCGGCCGTCCGCTCCGGGTACGTCGGCGGGGACGTCCCCGGCCTCACCGCCGACGGGACGACGTGCGACGCCGACCTGGTCACGCTCGACGCCGCGTGGTTCGACGCCGCCCTCGGGCGCCGGTTCCTGGCCGTCACCGCGCGCAACGACGACGATGCCCCGTGCGTCCTCGCGGGCAGCCCGGCGCTGCGCTTCGTCGCCTCCGACGGGAGCGAGCAGGAGGTGCTGGTCGAGCCCGACGCGATCGCCGTCGGGTCACCGGTCACGCTCGCGCCGGGTGACCTCGCGCAGTCGACGCTGTCGTGGCGCGGGGGTCCCACGGCCGACGGACCCGCGCTCGTGACGAGCCTGCTCGTCGCACCCGTACCCGGGACGCCGGAGAGCGTCGTCCCGCTCGCCGACGTCCCGGGCGCCGAGACCGGCCTCGACCTTCTCGACGGCGCGACCGCGACCGTCACCCCGTGGGCGGCGTGGGTCCCGCCCGGTGAGCCGTGAGCCCACCGGGCGGGATCCTCGTCAGCGGCGCGCCCGCCGGCCGCGGCCGGTCAGGGCCGACCACCCTCCCGCGGACAGCCGGCACTCAGGAGTAGCACTCGCGGAACATGTCGCTCTCCGTCAGGACCCCGTCCGCGACGGAGAGCCGGTCGACGGTGCCTGCCCACGGGTCGCTCCACGCGCCGGCGACCCCGCTGCGGCCCAGCTGGAGAGCCCCGCCCGACGCCCATCCCGTCCCCGCGCCCGAGGCTGTCCCGGCGAGCACGACGTCTCCGAAGGCGGGCTCGTCGACCGTGCCGATCTCGCACACGTACAGCCGGTTCTCCTGGGTCCGCGCGTCGTGGATCCCGGTGAGACGGACCCACGAGCCCGGCCGGACCTCGACGCCCGAGAGCGCGACCGCCAGCTCGGGGTCCGCGACGTCGGTCCCGGCGGTCCAGAACGCCCAGCACGAGCCCGACGGCGTGCCGCACGCGGGGTCCTCCCGCTGACCGAGCGCGAAGGCGCTGGTGCGCGCACCGGCCTGGCTCACGGCGACCCGGGTCGTCCCGGCGTCGTCCGCCCGGACCGTGGCACCGACCGAGTAGCTCCCGCCGGTCGGGACGAGGGGAACCTGCGACCACGCGGCCGACCCGCCGCCCCGGAGGACGAGCGCGCGGTCGGCGGGATCGGCCCCGAAGTCGACGTGCAGGCCGTCGCCCCACAGGTCCGGTCCGCTCAGCGTGAGCGCGCCGGTTCCTGCGGCGTTCCGGGCCTCGAGTCCCGCTCCTTCGTCGAACGACCACCGCATCGGCTTGGTGGCGGTGACCGAGAAGCGGTAGAGGCGCACGGGTCCTGTCCAACCGGCGGAGTCGACTGCCTGCGCTTGGAGCCACTGGGAACCGCTCGTGGTCGGCACGAAGTCGACCCTCGCCCCCGGTGCGGCTACCTGGTGCAACGCGTCCGTGCCGAACGAGTAGCGGATCGCGACGACGTCCTCCTCGTCGGAAGAGAAGACGAACGCCCCAGGAACACCTACACCGCCAGACGTTCCCTCCTCCCGATAGACAGCGGGCTCCCCCTCGACCGGGGTCACGACCGGCTTCAGAGCGAGCGGCGTGAGATCCGGGACGAGCTCGCACGACGTCGGGTCGCTCCACGGCCCGGTGGGTGTCGCGGCCCGGACCTCCCACGCGTAGGCGCGACCCTCGACGAGGACATCGGCCGGGACCCTGACGCCGACCCGGCTGCCCGCTGCTGTCGGTGTGGTCTCCGCGGACCAGAGCTCGACCCCGTCCTCGACGCTCGTCACCACGAAGCGCGCCCGGAGGTTCCCCACGCCTTCCACGTCCGCCACGAGCCGTGGCGTCGCCGAGCGGATCGACGGACGGTCGTCCCCCACCGCGCACGGGGCGGACGGATCGCTCGTCCCCCGCGCGATCGCGGCCGGGCCCGGGGGCGGGCCGATCTCGATGCGCAGCGAGGCCTGCGGCCCGACCAGCGCAGAGCCGCTCCCGGCCGGTACCGAGAGCCCGAGCGCGACGGCACGCCGATCGTCCAGGCCCTGCCGGACCGCGTCCGTCACGTCCCACGTGACCGCTCCCCAGCGGTCGCACCGGCCCTCGGCCACGGCACCCGTGGCGACGTCGCCCCAGGTCGGCGCGTGCGTGGACCAGCTGGTCGACGCGTCGATCCCACCGACCGCGTGCACCGTGACCGGCGCCGTGCGGCAGACCGCGCTCTGCCTCGCCGTCCCCTCGAGCGTCGCCCGCACGATCCGGTTGCCCTCGACCGCGGCCTCCGTCAGTCCGGACGAGAAGTCCCAGGCGACCCGGGTCTCACCCAGCGCCTGGCACAGGGCACCGGCGGTGCACCCGCCGATCACGCGCGGCCCACGGAAGGCGAAGCCCGCGGTGGACGCCGGCGCCGCGGACCGGATCACGGTCCGCGGGGTCGCCACACCCCCGACGGTCACCACGTCCACCACGTCCACCCCGGCCTGGTCCGCCTCGGACCCCGGGTCCGCCGTCGTTGCCGAGGCCGTTCCGGCGAGCCCTCCTGCCAGCAACGCCGCTCCGGCGACCACCGCCGTCACGCGTCGCCACACCCGTCCGCTCATCGTTCTCCTGTCAGACACCGTCGTCCCGCGCCGTGCTCGGCGCGGGGCCCGCGGCAGCGACGCCGGCACAGCGCATCTCCAGCGATGTCACAGCGGGTGAGCGGACTGTACAGCCTCGTCCGGGACGCGGGACACGCCGTCCCCGGAGGCCCCTGCCGGTCCGGAAGGAGCGAGGACGCGCGGCGGCCGTACGCCTGTTCTCGACATCAGCCGCCGCGCGCCCGTCCTGAGGCCGGTCCGAGGACCGGCCGGCTCAGCCGAAGGTCGCGGTGAACACCTGGACCCCCGCCGGGACGTCGAGCTCGACGGTCCCCTCGGTCGGGCCGTCGCCCTCGAGCACGGGATAGAGCGTCGGGTTCCCCGACACGTCGATCTCCCGCTCCGTCGTCCGCCCGCCAGTCGTGACGCGCGCCGTGACGGTCCCCTCGCCGCCCAGGACGGCGAACACGTCGGTGGACCGGTACGCGAGGCGGACCTGCGCGCCGTCGGACACCGCCGTGGCCCCCTGGAAGTCCACGTCCCACGTGCCGCCGAGCGAGAACGTGTCCTGCGGCTGGTCGTCGGTCACCGAGAACTCCTGCTCTCCCGCGGCGTACCGCGGCTCGCCCGAGTAGTTCACGACGCGCTTGATGGAGAAGTACGTCTCGGGGGTCGTCTCGTCCTGCGGCGTGGAGTCGCCGACGGACGTCGGCTCCGGCAGCTCGACGCCCGGGTTCGCGTCGGCGAGGAGCTCGCGCACGAGGTTCTCCGTCTCCTCGTACCCGCCCTCGCCGAAGCGGATGTGCCGCACGGTCCCGTCGGCGTCGACGAGGTACTGCGCGGGCCAGTAGCGGTTCCGGTAGGCGGTCCACGTCGCGTACGAGTTGTCCTGGGCGACGGGGTACGTGACGCCGAGGTCCTGCGCGCCCGCGACGACGTTGCGCGTCTCGCGCTCGAACGCGAACTCGGGCGTGTGCACGCCGATGACCTCGAAGCCCTCGCCCACGTCCCGGTACCGCTCGTACCACGCGCCGACGTGCGGGATCGCGCGCTGGCAGTTGATGCACGAGTACGTCCAGAAGTCGACGAGCACGACCTTGCCGCGCAGCTCGTCGAGCGCGAGCGCCTCGCCGTCCGGCGTGTTGAGCCACGTGTCGATGCCGCGGATCTCGGGCGCCGGGCCGCAGTCCTCCAGCTCCGGGGCACCGTTCGAGCAGTTCGACAGCTCGCGGTTCTCGTCCGTGACGAGCCCCCCGAGGTCGAGCGCCTCCCGGACGGTCTCGTTCTCGTCGACGCGCTGCTGCAGCGCGCCGGTGTAGTCGGGCAGCGCGCGCTGCAGCGCCGCGGGCAGGTTCAGCGCGAGCGCCCCGGCGAGGGCGATCATGACGATCCCGCCCGTGACGCGGATACCGCGGGTGTGGCGCTGGAAGCCCTTGACCCGCTCGGCGACGCGGCGGCCCGCGAGCGCGAAGACCAGGAGCGGGATCGCGGCACCGACGGCGAACGACACGGTGAGCGCGACGGTGCCGGGGCCGATGTTCCCCGTCGCGCCCGCGACCGTGATCGCCGCGAGCACCGGACCGGCGCACGGCACGTAGAGCACGCCGAGCCCGAGGCCGAGCACGAACGCACCGCGGTCCTGCCGCGCCGCCCCGCGCCGTGCGCCGAGCGCGGCGATGCGCTGGAAGGGCCGCTCGAGCACCTCCTCGACACGGGGGACGATCATCCCGATCCCGATGAGGACGAGCAGGACGATGCCGGCCCACCGCAGCAGGTCCTGCGGGAGCCCGAGCGCGGTGAGGAGGAGGGAGCCCAGCAGGGTGAAGACGCTGAAGCTCAGCACGAGGCCCGCGATGACGAGGTACGGGCGCCACGAGCGCTTCTGCTCCCGCGCCCGGCGACGGCCGGGCGGGGCGGCAGCGTCCGACGCCGCGGCGCGCTCGCCCCGCCCCGGGTCCGGGGAGACGTCGAGCGTGACCGTGCCCGTGTCGGTGGAGCGGCGCGCGCCACCGCCGACGGTGACGACCTGTGGCGCGCCGGCGAAGAGGGCGGGCGAGACGGTCGGCGGCGAGCTCGCGCCGTCGTCCCGTGGGCGGGCGCCCTGCACGCCGCCCGCGAAGAAGATCACGGGGAGCATGGGCAGGATGCACGGCGAGATGCCCGTGATGAGGCCCCCGAGCAGTCCGATGACGATCAGCGTCTCCATGCCGACGGTTCGGTGCCCGGGCGCGTCCGGATGGGCCGACAGACAGGACCCATCCGGACGGGCGAGGGCTCCGAACACCCCTCGAGACGCCCCGCAGACCGCGGGGCACGACCCGAGGAGAGACCGATGAACGCTCGAACCCGCACGTCGTACGCCGTGGCCGGCATCGCCACGCTCGCCGTCCTGGGCCTGTCGGCCTGCAGCTCGGACACCGGATCCGGTGCGGAGTCCACCGGGTCGCAGGCGAGCGAGGACGCCATGACGGACGACTCCACGGACTCCGAGGACATGGCGGAGGACACGGAGTCGTCCGACGACATGGCGATGGACCCGGCCGCGAACCTCGTGGGCGCGGGCTGCGAGGCGTACGCCGAGCAGGTGCCCGACGGCGCCGGCTCGATCACGGGCATGTCGACCGACCCGGTCGCGGTCGCCGCGTCGAACAACCCGCTCCTCACGACGCTCGTGTCGGCCGTGTCGGGCGAGCTCAACCCCGAGGTCGACCTCGTCGACACGCTCAACGGCGACGAGTTCACGGTGTTCGCCCCCGTCGACGACGCCTTCGCGAAGATCGACGCCGCGACCCTCGAGACGCTCAAGACGGACTCCGACATGCTCACGTCGATCCTCACGTACCACGTGGTGCCCGGGCAGCTGACGCCCGACCAGGTCGTCGGCGAGCAGACGACCGTCCAGGGCGGCACCGTCGAGGTGACCGGCGAGGGCGACGAGCTCATGGTCAACGACGCGAAGGTCGTGTGCGGCGGCGTCATGACGCAGAACGCGACCGTCTACCTCGTCGACTCGGTGCTCATGCCGACCATGTGACCCCTCGACCACGAACGGCCCGGCCCCGCTCCTCGCGGCCGGGCCGTTCGTCGTCCCCGCACCGCACGCAGATCGGTCCACACCTAGCACTGCTAGGCTTCATACCTCACAGTGCTAGGTGTACATCGAGGACGGGGAGGCCGCCGTGCTGGGATCGGCGTGGGGCACGAGGCGCACGACGTCCACGCGCCGCGCACTCCGCGCTCGCGTCGGCCGCCTGGACGACGTGGACGACGGTCCTCGGCGCCGGCGCCGGCCGGCTCCTCGCGGGCCGTCACACGCTCGTCGCGGTCGCGGCCGGCGTCGCGGGCGGCCTGCTCCTCGGGCTCGTCGTCGACCGCGTCCTCGCGCTGCACCACCGACGACGGGCACCTGCCACCCGCGCGTCGAGCACCGATCCGTCGATCCTCGACGGACCGACCACCTCTCTCACCGAAGGAGCTCTCATGACCACCCTGACCGTCCTCCCGCTGCGGATCGTCATCGCGCTCGCGCTCGCCGGGTCCTTGTTCGTCCAGGTCGTCATGGCCCCGCTCGTGTGGGCCGACCTCGCCGGGGCGCCGACCTGGGCTCGCACCTCCGTCGTCACCGTCGTCGTGCTCGGCCTCGTGGCCCTGCAGGTGGGCGCCGTCTGCGTGTGGCGGCTCGTCACCATGGCCCGGCGCGGGACGGTGCTCACCCCGGCGGCCTTCCCCTACGTCGACACCGTGATCGGGTCGGTCGCCGCGATGGCGGTGCTGACCCTCGCGCTCGCGGCGGTGCTGGCGCCGTCGACCGTCGCACCGGGGGTCGTCCTGCTGGTGTCCGGCGCGGCGCTCGTGCTCGGCGGGGTCGCGCTCGTCGTCGTGGTCCTGCGCGGCCTGCTCGCCCAGGCCGTCGCGCGCGACGCCGAGGCCCGGCACCTGGAGGCGCGGCTCGCCGACCTGGCGTGAGCCGCCGGACGCCGCACGCCCCGGGAGGGGGCGCGCTCCACGGTCAGGTGACGAGCGCGACGATCGGGTCGGTCGTCGGCTGCTCCGAGCCGCCCTCCGGCTCGACCGTCACGGCCACGCCGACCCCCGGCGCGTCCTGCACCAGCTGCTCGACCGTGCCGTCCTGCTCCGCGAGCACGCCGGCGGAGGTCACGCCCCCGTCGTCGCCGACGACCCAGAGCTGGTAGTCCTGGTCGTCGCCCGCCCCGGGCAGCTCCGACGCCCGGAAGAGGTAGTCGTCGCCCGCCACGAGGACCGACGCCTCGCCACCGCCCGCGACCTCGCCGCGCACGATCGTGGCCGTCGGGTCCGCGAGCATCTGGGTGACCGTGTCCGCCTGGGCCTGCAGGCGCGACTGCTCCTGCGTGGCCCGGACCGCGACCGTCGTCGGGACCGCGACCGCGACGACCGCGGCGGCCGCCGCCGCGACGAGCCCCCAGCGCACGCGGGCACGGGCGGCCGCGGCGCCGCCACCGCCGCGCGACGTGGTGCCGCCGGAGCGCGCGGCCGCGCCCGTGGACGACGGCACCGAGCCGCCCGCGGCGGTGCGCTCCGCCTGCGGCGTGACGGCGACGCGCGCCAGCACCGCGTCCCGTGCGGACGCCGGAGGCTCGTGCTCCACGGCGAACGCCGCCACGACGTCGCGGTACTCGTCGAGCGCCTGCCGCGCGGCGGGATCTGCGGCGAGCAGCCGCTCGACCGCACGGCGGTCGAGGTCGTCGACGGCGTCGAGCGCGTACGCGGGCAGGAGGTCCCACGCGTCGCCCCGGCCGTCGTCGGGGCGCCGGCCCTCGGGCACCCTGCCCCCCGGTCCGAAGGTCTCGTCAGCCACGGCGCACCCCCAGGCAGTCGCGCAGACGGGTCAGCCCGTCGCGGATGCGGGACTTCACGGTCGGCAGCGCCGCGTCCAGGCGCTCGGCGACCTCGCGGTACGTGTAGCCGCCGTAGTAGGCGTCCACGACGGCCTCGCGCTGCGTCGCGGTGAGCGAGTCGAGGCAGCGCCGCACCGCCGCCCCCTCGAGGTTGCGCTCGACGTCCTCCGCGACGACGTCCCGCGGCGCGGTCGCCATCGTGGAGTCCAGGTCGCGCTGGTCGCGCGTGCGGCGGGCCTGCTCGGCGCGCACCCGGTCGACGGCGCGGCGGCGCGCGAGGGTCGCGACCCACGTGCGCGCGGAGCCGCGCGAGGCGTCGAACCGCGTCGCCGTCTGCCACACCTCGACCATCACCTCCTGCATCACCTCCGCCGCGTGGTCCGGGTCCCGCAGGACACCCAGGCAGGTGCCGTACGCGACGGGCGCGAGCGCGTCGTACACGGGTGCGAACGCGTCGGGGTCACCGCCGGCGCACGCGGAGAGCGCGGCGTCGACGGCTCCCGACGAGCTCGTCGTCACGGAGGGTGGCACCCGGACAGTCTGCCCCAGCACCGGTCCCCTCACGCGTGCACCGCCCCGGACCTCCCGGGACGACAAGGGTTCGACGCGGACCGGCCCGCGGATGGGTCGGGCCGCGCGTCAGTCCTCGCGCCGCGCGCGGACCGCTGCACCGAGCTCGCGCAGCAGGTCGGCCGTCGTGTCCCAGTCGATGCACGCGTCGGTGACCGACTGCCCGTACACGAGCCCCGAGGGCGCCGGCTTCTGCGCCCCCGCGACGAGGAAGCTCTCCATCATGAGCCCCGTGATGCCCTGCTCCCCCTCGGCCAGCCGGGCGGCGAGCTCGCGCACGACCTCCGCCTGCCGGACGTGGCTCTTGCCCGAGTTGCCGTGCGAGGCGTCGACGACGAGCCCGTGCTCGGCCACGCCACCGGCCCGGGACGTGCGCGCGACCGCGAGCGCCGCCGCGACGTCGTCCGCCCCGTAGTTCGGGCCGGAGCGCCCGCCGCGCAGGATCACGTGGCAGTCGGGGTTGCCCGCGGTCTCGACCGCGGCGGCACGACCGAGCGAGTCCATGCCGAAGAACGTGTGCTCGCTCGCGGCGGTGATGCAGCCGTCGACGGCGATCTGGACGTCCCCGTCCGTCGCGTTCTTGAAGCCGACGGGCATCGACAGGCCCGACGCGAGCTGGCGGTGCACCTGCGACTCCGCGTTCCGCGCGCCGATCGCACCCCAGGAGACGGCGTCGGCGATGTACTGCGGGCTCGTCGGCTCGAGGAACTCGCACGCCGCCGGCACGCCCGCGTCGAGCACGCCGAGCAGCACCTCGCGCGCGAGGCGCAGGCCGTGGTGCACGTCGTGCGAGCCGTCGAGGTGCGGGTCGTTGATGAGCCCCTTCCACCCGACCGTCGTCCGCGGCTTCTCGAAGTACACGCGCATGACGACCATGAGGTCGTCGGACAGCTCGCGCGCGAGCGCGCCGAGCCGTCCTGCGTACTCGAGCGCGGCCTCGGGGTCGTGCACCGAGCACGGCCCGACGATGACGAGCAGGCGGTCGTCGTCGCCCGAGAGGACGTCGCGGACCTCGCGGCGCGACGTCGTCACGAGGTCGCTGCGCGTCGCGCCGAGCGGGAGGTCGGCGAGCATCGTGCGCGGCGCGGGGAGCGCGTCGAGCGCGCGGACGCGCAGGTCGCTCGTGCGGGCCTGCAGCTCGGGGCTGTCCACGGGGTCGACGGTATCGGCATCGAGCCCGACGTTCGCGGGCTGGGCGGTCGTGCTGGTCACGGGAGGCTCCTGGTGTCGTGCTGCGGTGGGTCGGGACCGTCGTCGAGACGGAGCCGCACGGCCTGCTGCCGCCCGTGATCCCCGGAGCGGCCCGTCTGGACGACGAAGGGCCCGGACGCGGTCCGCGTCCAAGGCCCTGTGCTGGCTCCGGGTGGGTGATCTGTGGTCAGGCGAACGCCCGCACGGCCCCACCGGGAGCCTGCGTAAAGCGCCAATACCACTGAGAAGTCACGCGGCGACCCTAGCACGCGGTCACCGAGGGGTGGACGGGTCGTCTCGGGTGCTGGTCGCCGGAGGCGGCCCGGGTGGCGCGGCGCGCCTAGGCTTCCGCCATGCCGATCCCCGAGTTCGTCGCCGCCCTCCGGTCCCGTGTCGGGACCGACCTGCTGTGGATGCCGGGGGTGTCCGCGGTCGTCGTGGACGACGGCGGCCGCGTCCTGCTCGGGCAGCGTGCGGACAGCGGCCAGTGGGCCGTGATCAGCGGGATCCTCGAGCCCGGGGAGGACCCGGCCGTGGGGCTCGCGCGCGAGGTGCTCGAGGAGACGGGCGTCGAGGTCGTCGTCGAGGCGCTCGTCTCGGTGACCGTGACGGAGCCCGTCGAGTACCCGAACGGGGACCGGTCGCAGTACCTCGACCTGGCGTTCGTGTGCCGGCCGACGTCGCCCGCCGCCGCCGGGGCGGCGCACGTGGCCGACGACGAGTCGCTCGCGGTGGGATGGTTCGCCCCGGACGCGCTGCCGGACGACCTCGCCCGGTCCACGACGGAGCGCCTGGGGCACGCGACCGCCTGGCTCGCGGAACCGTCAGGCGGGCCGTACTTCGTCCGCTGAGCCCGCGGCGGGGCCGAGCCAGCGCACCGCGAGGACGCACGCGTCGTCGTGCTCGGGGGCCTGGGCGACGAGCGCCGCGAGGACCTCGTCGTCGGTGAGGCCGGAGCCGAACGCGTTCGTGACGATCTCGGCGAGCTCGTCGAGCCCGCCCTCGAGCGAGCGGTCGCGCCGCTCGACCACGCCGTCGGTGTACAGCACGACGAGGTCGCCCGGCGCCATCCGCAGGGTGTCCGCGGCCCGCCGGCTCGGGGTGCGCACGCCGAGCGGCGTCGACCGCGCGTTCCACAGGTACCTCGCGTCGCTGTCGGGCCGCACGAGCAGCGGGGGCAGGTGACCCGCGCACGAGTACTGCAGGACCCCCCGGGCCAGGTCGAGCTCCGCGTACACGAGGCTCGCCATGAAGCCGGTGCCCGTCCGGTCGACGAACCGGTCGAGACGCTCGAGCACCTGCACCGGCCCGAGCTCCACGTCGGCCGCGGCGCGCGCGGCGGTCCGGAGCTGGCCCATGGCGGTCGCCGCGGCGAGACCGCGCCCGACGACGTCACCGACCGAGAGCGCCAGCGCGTCGGGCGCGACGCGGAACGTGTCGTACCAGTCACCGCCGACCTGGAGGTCGTCGACGCCCGGCCGGTAGCGCGCGGCGACCCGGACGCGGGGGTCGTGCACGATCCCGCCGGCGAGCATGGCGTGCTGCAGCTCCGCGGCGACCGAGACGCTCTGCTCGTGCATGCGTGCCCGCGCGAGCGCGAGTCCGGCGACCTGGCCCGCCGCGGCCAGCGTGGCCGGTTCCAGGGGTTCCGCACCCGGCGCGTCCCGGGGGGTCAGGACGAGCACCCCGAGGAGCGAACCGGCGGCCCGCAGGGGCACGACGACCTTCCCGTCGGGACGCGTGGAGGTCGTCCCGATCTCGTCGAGCGCGGGCGGCTCGACCTCGTCGCCGTCGCCGTCACCGTCGCCGTCGCCGTCGCCCCAGCGACGCAGCGGCCCGCCGTCGCGCGCGACCCACAGCGCCGCGCTCCGCGCCCCCAGCAGCGTGCCCGCCACGCGCAGCAGGACCCGGGCGACGCCGTCGACCCCCGCGGCGCTCGCGAGCTGGGCGGCCGTGCCGTGGAGCAGTCGCACCTGGCGCTCCGCCGCCTCGGCCGCTCGGCGCGCGCCCACGAGCTCGTGCTCGAACCGCGTCCGCTCGCGCGCGCCGAGCATCGCGACGTCCACCAGGCGCTCGCCGTGGCAGTCGCGCTCGATCGCCGTGAGCAGGACGGGCTCCCTCCCGTCCGGGGTGCGCAGCTCGACGGCGACCTCGTCCACCCGTCCGGCCTCGTGCAGCCGCGGTCCGAGGTGCGTCTCCCAGTAGATGCGGCCGCCGACGGTGAGCAGGTCGCCCAGCCGTCGCCCCGCGAGCGCGTCGACGTCCGGCACGTCGAGCAGGCGGAGCAGCTCGTCGTTGGCGTCGAGGATCCGCGCCTCGCTGTCGAGGAGCGCGAGGGCGACGGGCGCGAGCATCCAGCGCTCCGCCCGCGACCTCGGCATCAGCGGGTCCCGAGCCAGTCCCGCATCGCGCCGACGAGCGCGGCCGGGTGGGAGAGGTTGGGGCAGTGACCGACGGCGTCGATGACGACGAGGTCGCTCCCCGGGAGGTGCTCGTGCACGTAGCGCCCGACCTCCGGCGGGGCGATGACGTCCTCGCGGCTCTGCACGACCAGGCTGGGCGTCCGCACCCGTGCGAGGTCCGCGCGGTTGTCGCCGAGGAACGTCACGCGGGCGAACTGTCGCGCGATGGCCGGGTCGTTGCGGCGGAACACCTCCGCGAGCTCGTCGCCGAGCGCCGGGCGTCCGGGGTTGCCCACGATGACCGGCGCCATCGCCTCGGTCCAGTCGAGGTAGTTCGCGTCCATCGTCTCGAGCAGCTCGTCGATCTCGGCGGCGCTGAAGCCGCCGCGGTACCCCTCGTCGTCGATGTAGCGGGGGCTCGGCCCGACGAGCACGAGGCGGTCGAAAAGGTCCGGTCGCTCCGCCGCGGCGAGCAGCCCGATGACCGAGCTCACCGAGTGGCCGACGAAGATCACCGGCTCGTCCGCGACGTCCTCGACGACCTCGACGACGTCCGCCGCGTAGCCCCGCAGGTCGGCGTGGCGCACGGCGTCGAAGGAGGTGGGGTGCGACGCGCCGCAGCCCGAGTGGTCGAAGAGGACCACGCGGTGGTCCGCCGCGAAGACCGGCGCGACGAAGCGCCACATCGACTGGTCGCACCCGAACCCGTGCGCGAACACGATCGTGGGCGCGTCCGGCGTGCCCACGACCCGCACGTTGTTCCGTTCCCGCACGTCCACGGGTGACAGCGTAGGCGGTCCACGGGCTCCGGAGCAGCGGCCCGGCCGGGTGAGATCGGGCGTGGCACGACCCACGGCACAATGGCCTCATGCGTGTCTCGGCGAAGGCGGACTATGCGGTGCGGGCGTGCGCCGAGCTCGCGGCGTCCCCCCACGGGGACCCCGTGCGGGCGGAGGACCTCGCGGCGGGTCAGGGGCTGCCCGTGAGCTTCCTCGAACGTATCCTCGGCGACCTGCGACGCGCCGGCCTCGTCGCGAGCGTCCGCGGTCGCTCCGGCGGGCACCGGCTCGCCCGGCCCGCGGCGGAGATCACGCTCGCCGACGTGTTCCGCGCCGTCGACGGCCCCCTCGTCACGGTGCGCGACGAGCGTCCACCCAGCCTCGAGTACGAGGGCTCGGCGGCGGCGCTGCTCGAGGTGTGGGTCGCGCTGCGCGCGAGCGTGCGCGACGTCCTCGACCGGGTGACGGTCGCCGACGTCGTGGCACGCGACCTGCCCGACGAGGTCCACGCGCTCGCCGCGCGCGCCGACGCGTGGGAGAACCCCTGACGCGGTCCCGTTAACACGCGCCCACGATGTGGGCGCCGCTTCACATACTGGACCTCCTCGGTCAACCTTGTCAGAGACCTCGGGCCCCGCCCGGCCGACCGACCCGGAGGACCACGGTGCCGACCCTCATCCTGCTGGCGCTCGTGGGTCTCGGCGCGCAGCTCGTCGACGGCAGCCTGGGCATGGCCTACGGCGTGACCTCCACCACGCTCCTCCTCGCGATCGGGACCAACCCCGCCGCCGCCTCCGCGACGATCCACCTCGCCGAGATCGGCACGACGCTCGCCTCGGGCGCGGCGCACTGGCGCTTCGGCAACGTCGACTGGAAGGTCGTGCTCCGCATCGGCGTGCCCGGCGCGGTCGGCGCGTTCGCCGGTGCGACGTTCCTCTCGAGCCTGTCGAGCGAGGTCGCGGCCCCGGTGATGTCGCTGCTCCTCCTCGTGCTCGGGATCTACGTGCTCACGCGGTTCACGGTCGCCGGGCTCCCCACGGGCCGCCTCGGCCTGCCGCTGCGCAAGCGCTTCCTGGGACCCCTGGGGCTCGTCGCCGGGTTCGTCGACGCCACGGGCGGCGGCGGCTGGGGCCCCGTGGGCACGCCCGCGCTGCTCGCGTCGGGGCGGATCGAGCCCCGCAAGGTCATCGGCTCGATCGACACGAGCGAGTTCCTCGTGGCCGTCGCCGCGTCCCTCGGCTTCCTCGTCTCGCTCGGCGCACAGGGCATCGACCCCGTCTGGGCCGTCGCGCTGCTCGCCGGCGGTCTCGTCGCGGCACCGATCGCGGCGTGGCTCGTGCGCCACCTGCCGCCCCGCATCCTCGGCTCGGCCGTCGGCGGCGTCATCGTCCTGACGAACGTGCGGACGCTGCTGCGATCCGACTGGGTCGACGCGAGCGGCACGGTCCAGGGCGTCGTGCTCGGCCTCGTCGCCGTCGTCTGGGCCGCGGCCGTCGCCTGGTCGGTCCGCGAGCACCGCCGCGCGAAGGCGATCGTCGCGGAGGCGGAAGACCTGGCCGACGACGACGCTGTCACCGAGGCGCTCGCGGGCGCCGAGCCGCGCGCCGCGCGCTGAGACCCCCGCCGGACCGGCACGTCGCCTGCTCGACGCCTCCTCGCGCCGGTTCAGTCCCGCGCGTAGCGCCGGACGAACGCCGCGAGCAGCCGGCCCGGGTACCGGACGTCGCCGCGTCGCACCGTCGCCTCGACCTCGCCCGCGGACCCCGGCGGGAAGTACCCGTAGCCCTGGTACACGCCGATGCGCGTGAGGATGCCGTCGAGGTCGAGCTCCGGGTGGAACTGCGTCGCGTAGAGGTTCTCCTTGACGCGGAACATCTGCACGGGGCACGTGTCCGACGACGCGAGCAGCACCGCGTGCGACGGCAGCTTGCGCACAGCCTCCTTGTGCCCGACGAAGGCCTCGAACGTGTCCGGGAGGTCCGCGAGCAACGGGTCCGCACGGCCCTCGGGCGTCAGCCGGACCGTCACCGGCGAGATGGGCTCGGCGAACGTGTCGTCGAGCACCGCGCCCTCGTGCAGGCCCAGCGTCCCGACGCCGTAGCACGCGCCGAGGAACGGGAGGTCCCGGTCGACGATCTCGTCGAGCAGCGGGGCGAGCTCGCGCTCGACGCGGCGCTGGGTCTCCGACTTCTCGGCGTCGGGTCGTGACGAGTCGAACGGGCTCCCCCCGACGGTCACCCCCGAGTAGGCGTCGAGGTCGATCGGCGGCAGAGGTCCTGCCTCCATGCGGACGCGGTGCAGCTCGTGCGGGCGCAGGCCCGAGAAGCGCAGCACGGCGTCGTGCTCGCCGTCCGCCGCGACGTCCTCGGCCCGGGACGCGAGGAGCAGGAAGGGTCGCATGCGGGCCAGGCTAGGCACGGCCGGGGGCGCTCGCCCCACGAGGGCGGTCCGATCAGCTCCAGCGGAAGAGCTTGATCGCGAGCGGGAGCAGGACGGCGGTCCACACCGCCATGACGACCATCTGCAGCGTGGGGAAGCCGTCGGCGAACCACCCGGCGGTCAGCGCCTGGGACGCCGCCCCGAGGGGGGTGTACTGCCCGATCTCGCGCAGGGCGTCGGGCATGATCGGGCCCGGCGTCCACATCCCCGACAGGAACAGCATCGGGAAGTAGATGAGCGTGCCGATCGCCGACGCGGTGCTCGCCTTGGGCGCCCGTGCCGCCACGAGCGTCCCGAGCGAGAGCATCGACAGGACGGTGAGCAGGAACGCCAGCAGGACGGTCCCCAGGTGGCGGGGCGCGGCGAGCCCGAACACGAGCTGGCAGACGACCAGCGAGACCGCCGCCGCGGCGAAGATGGCCACGAGGTTGATGACAAGGTGCGCGACGACGATCCCCTGGGGTCGCATGGGGGTCGTCGACAGGCGTCGGAGCAGGCCCTTCTCGCGGAAGGTCGCGAAGTAGACCGGCATCGTCGTCAGGGCGGGCGTCGCGACCGCGGCGGCGAGCACGACCGGGACGTAGGTGGCGATCGCCGTGAGGCCGTCCCACGGGGCTCCCATGCCCTCGATGGGCTCGCGCATCCCCGGGATGGCGAACCCCACGCCCACCAGCAGGACGGTCGGGAACACGAGCGCGAAGAACACGCTGCCGGGGTCGCGCAGCCACAGCCGGGCCTCGGTCGTCAGGAGCGTGCCGAAGCCGCGCCACCCGGAGCCCCGGGAGGTCGGCAGCGACGGGGAGAGGGTCGCGGTGGTCATCGGGAGGCTCCTTCACGGTGGGGGGCGCCCGGGGTCGCCGGGGGGGCGGCGGGGGGGGGGGGGGGCGCGGGGGGGGGGGGGGCGGGGGGGGGGGGGGCGGGGCGCCGGCCGCCACCCGACGGGCGGGCGCCGGGGGCCGGGCGGGGACCGGGAGACGGTGCGGACGTCGTCGGGCACGACGTCGTGCTCCGCGAGCGCGAGGACGACCGCGGGCAGCACGCGCCGTGAGCCGCGCACCTCGATCTCCCGCCCGACGACGTCGATCGCGTCGACGTCCTCGAGGCCGGCGAGCGTGTGCAGCGCGAGGTCGTGGTCGACGGGCGGGACCCGCAGGCGCACGGTCCGCGAGTCGTCGAGCGCGTCGATCAGCTCGGCCGGGCTGCCGGCGGCGACGACGCGCCCCCGGTCGATGACGACGAGCCGGTCGCACAGACGCTCCGCCTCGTCCATGAAGTGCGTGACGAGCAGGACCGTCACCCCGCGGTCGCGCACGCGCTCCACGAGCTCCCACGTGGTGCGGCGAGCCTGCGGGTCGAGGCCCGTCGTCAGCTCGTCGAGGATCGCGACGCGCGGGTTCCCCACGAGCGCGAGCGCGATGGACAGGCGCTGCTTCTGCCCGCCCGACAGCTTCGCGTACGCGACGCCGCGGTGCTCCGTGAGGTCGAGGAGGTCCAGCAGCTCGTCGACGTCGGACGGTGCCTCGTAGAACGAGGCGAAGAGGCGCATCGCCTCGGCGACGGTGATCCTCTCGTTGAGCGCCGACTCCTGGAGCTGGACCCCCAGCGCGTCGCGGACGCGCTGGGGATGCGTCTGCGGGTCGACGCCGAGCACGCGGACCGACCCGCCGTCCGCCTCCCGCAGACCCGCGAGGCACTCGACGGTCGTGGTCTTGCCGGCGCCGTTGGGGCCGAGGATGCCGAAGATCTCCCCCGGGGCGACGGAGAAGCTGACGTCCTCGACGGCGACCTTGCGCACCGTCGAGCCCTTCGGGCCCGGGTACGTCTTGCGCAGGTGCCGGACCTCGACGACGGGAGCGACGGCGTCGGGCCCTGCCTGGTGCGCGGCGGCGGTGGCCGCCGTGCGGGATGCGGTGGTCATGCGAACCTCCCTGAGGGTGTGCGAGGCCCACCGGGCGGCCTGTCGCCGTCCGGTCGGGCCCTGCGGGTGGTGGTGCGGTGTCGGTGGTGCGAGGGGGCGCCTCGGTCAGCCGCGCGTGACGCTCGCGGCGAACTCGACCGGGCGGACGGCGACGTCCCGCAGGACGGCGCGGACGAGGAGTGCGGCGAGCACGACGGCGAGGACGCCGCCGAGCGCCGCGCCCCACACGGGGAGCACCGGCAGGCCGACGGCGCGGGCCAGCGCCCAGCCGAACCACCCGGACTGGAGGGAGAGCTCGGCGACCGCGAGCGGGACGAGCGTGACGAGCACGATGCCCGTACCGCGCCAGAACCCCGACCGGTAGTAGCCGAGCGCGACGGCTACGCCCACGAGGAAGTAGACGGCGCAGAACACCGACTGCACGAGGAGCACGAGCCCGAACTGCGAGCCGTCGGTGTACAGGCGGTCCACCTCGGGCTCGGTCGGCCACCCGTAACGCTCGGCCGCCCACCACGTGACCCACGCGACGAGGGCGGCCGCGGCGCCGAACGTCACGCCGACCACGACGCCCGAGAGGGCGAGACCCTGGAAGAACGACCGGCGGGTGCCTCCCGCCGCGACGTGCAGCGCGACCATCGCGAGCGGCATGACGATGCCCATGACGAGCAGGAAGTACGGCGCGGACTCCGCCGGGCCGCCGACCGCCGTGATCTCCACGTCGCCCGCCCGCTGCATGACGAACAGGATGACGCCGCCGATGAGGAGGGCGATCACCCAGAACCACGCCCCGATGACCCAGGTCGCGCCGATCGCGTACTCGGCCGTCGCGCGGACACCGCGCCGGTGCGCCGTGGCCACGAGCGCGGCGCGCTGCCGCGCGCGGTCGTCGGGACGGGTGGGGTCGAGCTCGGCGCTCATCGTGCCTCCTCCCGGTCGCTGCCCGGTCGCCGGGTCAGGTGGACGAACAGGTCCTGCACGGGCACGCTGCCCACCTCGAGCCCCGCTCCGGCCGCGGCGGCGCGCTCGTCCGCGCCGAAGCCCCCGAAGAGCGTGACCTGCGCGGTCCCGCCGAGTCGCTGCCGGGCGAGGACCTCGTGGCCGTCGACGAACCGCTCGACGAGCGCTGCGGGGCCGGTGAGGCTCACGCCCCGCCCGCGCACGTCCTCGGCCGGCTCGGCGAGGAGCACCTTCCCCCGGTCGATCACGACGACGTCCTCGAAGAGCCGCTCGACCTCGTCGATCAGGTGGCTCGACAGGACGATGGTGCGGGGGTGCTCCGCGTAGTCCGCGAGGAGGGCGTCGTAGAACGCGTACCGGCTCGGGGCGTCCATGCCGAGGTACACCTCGTCGAAGATCGTGAGCGGCGCGCGCGACGCGAGCCCGATGATCGCGCCGAGCGCCGAGCGCTTGCCGCGCGACATCTGGTCGGGGTGCTTGCGCGGTGAGATCTCGAACTCGTCGAGGAGCCGCGCGGCGAGGTCGGCGTCCCAGTGCGGTCGCAGGGCGGCGTAGTAGTCGAGCGTGTCCTTCGCCTTGCTGTCGCCCCACACGTCACCGCTCTCGCGGACGAGCTGGGTGTGCATCGTCGACCACGGGTTCTCGAACGGGTCCTCGAGCTCGCCCTCAGGACCGACGCGGACGCTGCCGGACGTCGGCCGGCGGAACGCGGCGAGCAGGGCGGCGAGCGTCGTCTTGCCGGCGCCGTTGCGGCCGAGGAGGCCCGTGACGGTGCCGGGCCGGATCGTCAGGGTCGCGCCGTCGAGCGCGGCGTCGTCGCCTCGTCCGTAGCGGACGACGACGTCGCGCAGCTCGGCGCCGAACGGCTCGGGAGCCGGCGGGGCGTCGCTCGGGGTGGAGCTGGGCCGGGCGGTCACGGGGTCACCTCGGGGTGTCGGTGGTCGGGTGGGTGGTCGAGCCCGGGCCGGGCTCGCGGCGCGGGCGACCGAGGACGTGCGCCACGATCTCCTCCGCAGGGATGTCGAGCAGGTCGGCCTGGACGAGCGCGGGGTCGAGGACCTCGGCGAAGAACGTCTCGCGGTGGCTCCGCAGGAGACGGTCGCGCGCCCCGGGGGCGACGAACATGCCGAGGCCGCGCCGCTTGTAGAGCACGCCCTCGTCGACGAGGAGCGCGAACGCCTTGGCCGCGGTCGCCGGGTTGATGCGGAACGTCGTCGCGAACTCCGTCGTCGACATGACCTGCTCCTCCTCCGCCGTCTCGCCCGCGAGGACCTGCGCCCGGATCATCTGGGCGATCTGGAGGTAGATGGGTTCCGGACCGTCGAACATGGCGCCCATCCTCTCCCGGTTCGCGTGTTCAGTGGTTCATTACTCCACTAATGAACCACAGATGGGTGTCCGCCCACAACCCCTGCGAGCGAGGACCTGGACGCGGTGCGCTGGTTGCGCCGACGGGTGCGCTGGTGTGGAGTCGTCGCGGGAGGTCCGAGTGGACGGAGCGTGCGAGCTCGCCGGCGGAGCGCCGTGGGCCGAACCGCTGAGCACGTGGACGAGCCTCGCGTTCGTCGTCGCGGGCGCGGCGATCGTCGAGGCGACGATCCGCGCCCGCCGCCACGCGCCGTCGGGCAGCACCACGCCCTCCGTGCCCGACGGCGCGGCCGTCCGACGTCTACGGCCCACCTTCGGCGTGCTGGTCGTCCTGGTCGGCGTCGGCTCGGTGGTCCAGCACGGGCCGTCGCCGTCGTGGAACCCCGTGGCGCACGACCCGCCGCTGCTCGGCACGCTCGCGCTCGTCGCGGCCGACGCCGTCGCCGACCTCACCGGCCGGCGCCTGCGCACGTGGTGGTGGCTCGCGCCGACGCTCGTCTCCGTCGCCCTCGCGGCGACGAGCGTGCCGGCGTCGGCGGCGGCGCAGGTCGTCGCGGCGGTGGTCGCCGTGGCGGCGAGCGTCGTGCGGGCATGGCGACGCCCCGCCGTCCGACGCCGCACGGTCACCGCCCTCGGGCTCCTCGCCCTGGGCGGGACGATCGGGACGCTGACCCGCCCGGGGTGGCCGCTGTGCGACGCCGACGGCCCGCTCGGCGTCACGCTGCAGGGCCACGCGGCGTGGCACGTGCTCGCCGCCGTCGCGCTGTGGGTGCTCGCCCCGACCCTCGGCACCCGCCCGCCGAGGTAGTCGGTCGCGCGAGGCGGAGGGGCCGGTCAGGCGAGACCGAGGTCGACGAGCAGCACCTCGTCGAGCGTGGCGGACTGTTCCGCGGTGAGCCGGCCGGCACGGTTCACGAGCCGCGACAGGTCCGGTGCACGCACCTGCTCCGCCTGTGCCGTGGAGTCGACGCGCAACCCGGGCGGCCCAGGTGGTGCCGGGGTCGCCCGGGTGCGGCGAGCGGACGGTGCCGCTCCGGGACCGCGTGCTACGTCGTCAGGGCGGGGGCGAAGGCGGCGCGGACGGCGTCGAGGTCCCGAGCGACGAGCTCGGCGAGCTGCACGGCGTTGAGCGCCGCACCCTTGCGGAGGTTGTCGTTCGACACGAACAGGACGAGCCCGCGACCTCCCGGGACGGACTGGTCCGTGCGGATGCGGCCCACGAACGACGGGTCCTTGCCGGCGGCCTCGAGCGGGTTCGGCACGTCCGACAGCGCGACGCCGGGAGCGTCCGCGAGGATCTCGCGGGCCCGGTCGGGCGTGATCGCGGCGCCGAACTCGGCGTGGATCGCGAGCGAGTGACCGGTGAACACCGGCACGCGCACGCAGGTCCCGGCGACGGCCAGCTCCGGCAGGCCGAGGATCTTGCGCGACTCGTTGCGGAGCTTCTTCTCCTCGTCCGTCTCCTCGAGGCCGTCGTCGACGATCGACCCGGCGAGCGGGACGACGTTGAACGCGACGTTGCGGGGGAACACCGACGGCGCCGGGAGGTCGACGGCGGAGCCGTCGTGCACGAGGCCGGTGAGCCCCGCGCCCTCGCCGTCCGCGGCGGCACCCGCGACGGCCTGCGCCCGCAGCTCCTCGGCACCGGCGAGCCCGGCGCCGGACACGGCCTGGTACGTCGCGACGATCAGCCGCTCGAGACCTGCCTCGTCCGCGAGCGGCTTGAGGACGGGCATCGCGGCCATCGTCGTGCAGTTCGGGTTCGCGACGATGCCCTTGCGCGCCTCGCGCAGCGCGCCGGGGTTGACCTCCGACACGACGAGCGGCACGTCGGGGTCCATGCGCCATGCGGACGAGTTGTCGATGACGACGGCGCCCGCCTCGGCGAAGCGCTCGGCGTGCGCCTTCGACGTCGCGCCGCCCGCGGAGAACAGCGCGACGTCGATCCCGCGCAGGTCCTCGGTCGGGGTCGCGGCGACGTCCTCCACGACGACGTCGTCGCCGCGCCACGGCAGCGTCGAGCCCGCCGAGCGCGCCGACGCGAAGTAGCGGACGCTCGCCACGGGGACGTCGCGCTCGTCGAGCAGGCGGCGCATGACCGCGCCGACCTGCCCCGTCGCGCCGACGACGGCGACGTTCAGGCCTGCCGAGGCAGAGACGTTCTGGGTGCTCATGATCGGTTCCTCTCGTCCGTCGGGTCAGCGGCCGGTGCCGGCGTAGACGACGGCCTCGCCGTCGGCGGTGTCGAGCTCGAACGCGGTGTGCACGGCGCGCACGGCGTCGTCGAGCGAGTCCTCGCGCGTGACGACGGAGATGCGGATCTCCGACGTCGAGATCATCTCGATGTTGACGCCCGCGTCGCGCAGCGCGCCGAACAGCTTGGCGGAGACGCCGGGGTGCGACTTCATGCCCGCGCCGACGAGGGACAGCTTGCCGATCTGGTCGTCGAACTGGAGCGAGTCGAACCCGATCTCGGCCTGCAGCGCGCTGAGCGCCGACATCGCGGCCGGCCCGTCCCCCTCGGGCAACGAGAACGAGATGTCGGTCAGCCCGGTGTGCGCGGCCGACACGTTCTGCACGATCATGTCGATGTTCACGCCAGAGCCCGCGACGACCTCGAAGATCCGCGCGGCCGTGCCCGGGACGTCGGGCACGCCGACGACCGTGATCTTGGCCTCGCTGCGGTCGTGCGCGACGCCGGAGATGATCGGGGCTTCCATGACGGTCTCCTCGGGGATGTCGGCGGAGCTGGTTCCGGGTGTGGGTGCGGGGTGCCGGGCGGTGTAGGCGTCCGCGCTGACGAACGTGCCCTCCTTGCCGGAGAACGACGAGCGGACGTGGATCGGCACGCCGTACCGACGGCCGTACTCGACGCAGCGCAGCGCGAGCACCTTGGCCCCGCTCGCCGCCATCTCGAGCATCTCCTCGTACGTGATGCGGTCGATCTTGCGCGCGCTCGGGACGATCCGCGGGTCCGCGGTGAACACGCCGTCGACGTCCGTGTAGATCTCGCACACGTCGGCGTCGAGGCCCGCGGCGAGCGCGACGGCGGTCGTGTCGGAGCCGCCGCGGCCGAGCGTCGTGACGTCGTTCGTCGACTCCGTGACGCCCTGGAAGCCCGCCACGATCGCGACCTGGCCCCGCTCGATCGTCTCGCGGATGCGGTGCGGCACGACGTCGACGATGCGCGCCTTGCCGTGCACGGCGTCGGTGATGACGCCGGCCTGCTGACCGGTGAACGACTTGGCGCGGACGCCCAGGTTGGTGATCGCCATCGCGAGCAGCGACATCGAGATGCGCTCCCCCGCGGTGAGGAGGATGTCCATCTCGCGCTGCGGCGGGAGGGGGGTGACCTGCTGCGCCAGGTCGATGAGCTCGTCCGTCGTGTCGCCCATCGCCGAGACCACGACGACCACGTCGTTCCCGGCCCGCTTCGCCTCGGCGATGCGCTTGGCCACCCGCTTGATGCTCTCGGCGTCGGATACCGACGATCCGCCGTACTTCTGCACGACAAGTGCCACGTGCTGCTCCATCTGTCGCCGGCCTCCGTCTCTCTCAACGGCCCGCCGGGTGCTTGTGGGTCGAACGATGATAGGCACGCCGTCCGCCGTCCGGCCAAGTCCGTCCCGGCATGCGGTCCGCCCGCACCTCAGGGCACGAGGTGGCGCACCCGGTCGACGGGGCCGGCGACGACCACGTAGCCCAGGCCGACGACGACCGCGCCGCCGACGAGGTTGCCGAGGCCCACCCAGGCGACGTTGCGCGCGAACTCGGCCCACGTCGTCCAGCCCTCGCCGGTGAACAGCCCGAGCGAGAACGTCGTCATGTTGGCGACCACGTGCTCGAAGCCCGACGCGATGAAGGCGAGGACGGCCCAGAAGACCACGACCGCCTTGCCCGCCTCCGAGTCCAGCCGCCCGCACGCCCAGATCGCCGCGCACACGAGCACGTTGCACAGGATGCCGCGCGCGAGGAGCTCGGGTCCGGTCTCGTGGGCCTTGGCGGTGAGCATCGTGGCGACCATGTCGCCCGCCGCGGCGTTGGTGCGCAGGACGCCCGACTGCACCACGAGCCAGGCGAACGCCATCGAGCCGGCGAGGTTGCCGACGAGGCACGACGCGAGCGCCCGGACCGCGGGCCCGACACGGACCGCACGGGTCGCGACCCCCTGGGCGAGGACCATCATCGCCGACGTCGCGAGCTCGGCACCGGCCAGCACGACGAGGGTCAGCGCCGCGGCGAAGACGGATCCCGCGACGAGCCGCTCGGCCGGTGCGCCGGCGGCGAGGAACGGTCCGGCCGTCGCGACCATGAGCACGACGCCGACCCCGACGTAGGCGCCGGCGAGCGCGGACGCGACGAGGTAGCGGCCCGGGTGCCGCGCGGCGGCGACCTTGGCCCCGGCCGCGTCGGACTGGACGGTCAACGCCTGGGCGAGGGTCTGCACGACCCGATCCTCGCGGCCGTCCCCGCGCGCCGGACAGGGTCTCTGGTCGGTCGGGCCCGGGACCGAGGTCGCGCGGCCTCGCGAGCGCGTCAGAGCGGCGACGGTCCCGGCGCGACGACGGCCGTGACGATCGCCTCGATGGCGAACTCGCTCACCTCGCCGAGGTCGACGAGCGTGGGGTCGAGGAGCCACTGGACCTGGAGGCCGTCCATGACGGCGAGGATCGCGGCGGCGGCGTGCCGCACGGTCGCCGGCGCCTCGACGCCGCGCTCGGCGCACAGCTCCTCGAACGCCTCGACGGCCTCGGCGCGCAGCGTGCGGTAGCGGATCTCGAAGAACTCGCGCGCCGGGTGACCGTCGGTGACGGACTCGGCGGACAGCACCGCGTAGGCCTGGACGATGCCGGCGCGCTGCGCGTTGAGGAACGCCGTCCGCACGAGGTGGCGGAACATCTCGAGCCCGCCGGGGATGTGCTGGGGCTCGAGCTCGGCGACGTCGGTCTCGTCCCGGAACCGCAGGACCTCGAGCAGGAGGTCGTCCTTGGACCCGAAGTGGTGGAGGATCCCGGCGTGGGTCATGCCGACCTGCTCGGCGATCTCCGCGAGCGGTCCGTTGTGGTAGCCGCGGCTGCCGAACGTCACCATCGCGGCGCGGAGGATCTCCTCGCGACGGCGCACGGTCTCCGCGCGCATCCGGGGACGCCTCTCGCTCGTGCTGCTGCTGGGCATCGTCGCCTCCGCTCGTCGTCGCCGTCGTCGTCCGACAGGCGCTGCCGGCCCTGACGGCCGGGGCGATCCTACGCACGCCCGGACCCCTCCTGCACCACGCCGGCTACGCCAGGCACCGAGCAAATCGCCCCTGACCTGCGACGACGCAGTTTCTTGCCAACTTACTGACTGCACGGTAAGTTCATCGCCACAGCCGCTCGACGACGAGGAGCACTTCGTGACACCGCAGTCCCGTCCGGGAGCCGACGCCTCCCCGGAGCTCGGCGACCTGCGCACCCGTGCGCAGGGCCTGCCGCTCCGTGAGAAGGTCCGGCTCCTCACCGGGCAGTCGATGTGGCGCACGCACGGCCACGACGGCCTCGGGCTGCGTCCCGTCGTCGTGTCCGACGGCCCCGTCGGCGTCCGCGGCACGAGCGAGGTCGAGGGCGAGACCTCGGTCCTCTTTCCCTCCCCCAGCGCGATCAGCGCGACGTGGGACCGCGAGGTCGCCCACGAGACCGGCCGGGCCTTCGCCCGCGAGGCTCGCGAGCACGGCGTCGACGTCGTGCTCGCGCCGCAGGTGAACATCCAGCGCACACCCGTCGGCGGTCGCCACTTCGAGTGCTACGCCGAGGACCCGTACCTCACGGCGGAGATCGGCACGCGCGTCGTGCGCGGCCTGCAGGACGAGGGCGTCGCGGCGTGCGTCAAGCACTACGTCGCCAACGACTCCGAGACGGACCGCACGAGCTACGTCGCGCACGTCGACCCGCGCACGCTGCGCGAGGTCTACCTCGCACCGTTCGAGGCGGCGGTCCGCGCCGGCGCGTGGTCGGTCATGGCCGCGTACAACCAGGTGGACGACGGCACCGAGACGGCCCCGATGACCGCCCACCGGCACCTCGTCACCGACGTCCTCAAGAGCGAGCTCGGGTTCGACGGCGTGGTCGTCTCGGACTGGGTCGCGACGCGCACGACCGCCGGGTCGGCGAACGGCGGCCTCGACCTGGTCATGCCGGGGCCCGGCGGACCCTGGGAGGACCGGCTCGTGCGCGCCGTCGAGGACGGTCTCGTGCCCGAGGCGGAGATCGACGACAAGGTCGCGCGCCTCCTGCTCCTCGCCCGCCGGGTCGGCGCGCTCGACGAGCCCGCCCGTCCCCTCGCGTACGACGGCGACCTGCGCGAGCTCGTGCGCCGCACCGCCGCGCGCGGCACGGTCGTCCTGCGGTCCGACGCCGCCGACCCGGTCTGGGACCGGCCGGCGCCGCGCTCGATCGCGCTCGTCGGACCCAACGCCGTGCGTCCGCACGTGCTCGGCGGCGGCAGCTCGACCGTGGCACCGGCGCACGTCGTCACGCCGGCGGAGGGCCTCGCGGCCCGCTGGCCCGACGCGGCGCTCACCGTGGCCCGCGGCGGCGACGCGCGCCGTCTGGCACCGCGCCTCGACCTCGCCGCGCGCAGCCTGCCGGGCCAGGCCCTCCAGGTGACGTGGCTCGACGCCGAGGGCGCGACGCTCCGCAAGGAGGTCCTGGTCCGCTGGGACGGCTTCCTGCGCGACCTGCCCGACGAGGTCGACACCGTCGTGCTCGACGCCGACGTGCTGCTCGACGAGCCGGGCGACCACACGCTCGAGGTGGGCACGGTCCCCGGCCACACGATCGAGGTCGACGGCGTCGTCGTCGCGCAGGACCCGCGCCGCTCCGGCGTCGAGGTCATCCTCGACTCGTCGATCAACAACCCGGTCGGCGTCCCGGCGCTCGTGCACGTCGACGGCCCCCGCCGCGTCCGCGTCACCGCCTCGCTCCTCGTCACGCGCGCGCAGGGCTACGGCAACATGGTGCGCGCCGAGCTGCGGCACCGCGTCCCGGCACCGTCCGTCGACGAGGAGATCGCCGAGGCGGTCGCCGCCGCGGGCGCGGCGGACCTCACGGTCGTCGTCGTCGGGACGAACGAGGAGGTCGAGTCGGAGGGCTGGGACCGGACCTCGCTCGCGCTGCCGGGCCGCCAGGACGAGCTCGTCGAGCGCGTGCTCGACGCCGACCCGGACGCGGTCGTCGTCGTCAACGCGGGTGCCCCCGTCCTCCTCCCCTGGCTCGACCGCGCGCGGACCGTCCTGTGGGTCTGGTTCCCGGGCCAGGAGGCGGGGCACTCGATCGCGGACGTCCTCGCGGGCGCGGTCGAGCCGACCGGGC
Source organism: Cellulosimicrobium sp. Marseille-Q8652 (assembly GCF_965112045.1). Lineage (NCBI taxonomy): Bacteria > Bacillati > Actinomycetota > Actinomycetes > Micrococcales > Promicromonosporaceae > Cellulosimicrobium > Cellulosimicrobium sp. Marseille-Q8652. The sequence continues at coordinate 28,731 of NZ_CBCOPS010000004.1, forward strand.
GCCTGCCGTGGACGCTCCCCGCGGACGAGGCCGACGTCCCGGTCCCCCACGCCGTGCCCGCGGGCGGCGTGGTCGAGTACACCGACGGCGTGCACGTCGGCCACCGCGCGTGGGTGCGCTCGGGCCGCGCGCCCGCCGCGTCCTTCGGGCACGGCCTCGGCTGGACCACGTGGTCGTACGACGAGGTCGCGTCCGCGACCTGGACGCCCGACGGCGACGCCGCCGTCACCGTCCGTGTCACCAACACCGGCGCCCGGGACGGTCGCGAGACCGTCCAGGTCTACCTCGAGGCACCCGACGCGCCCGCCGCCGCACCGGTCGCGCACCGCGACCGCCCGGCGCGCTGGCTCGGCGGCTTCGCCTCCGTCGACGTCGTGGCGGGCGGGTCCGCCGACGTCACCGTGACCGTCCCGCGCCGCAGGTTCGAGGTGTGGGACACCGACCGCGAGCGCTGGGACCTGCCCGCCGGGACGTACCGGCTCCGGGTCGGGCGCTCGATCGACGACCTCCGCCTGGACACCGCGGTCCGGGCGCTGGAGAGCACCACCGGACGGGAGTAGCACCACCACCGGACCGCGGTACCCCTGCACCGCCCCCTCTCGTCCCGGCACCCGCCGGGCCGACGTTCTCGAAGGAGAGACTCATGAGGTTGAAGGCCTCCGCGATCGCGCTCGGCGTCGCGACTGCCCTCGTGCTCACCGGCTGCTCGGCGTCGTCCGGCGACGGCGACACCGACACGCCCACCGGCGCCGACGGCGCCGCCCTGACGATCGCCAAGCCCGACGGCGCGATCGCGACCGAGTCCAACAACCCGTGGATCGGGGACTCGTCGGCGCTCAAGCTCGGCTACGTCAACGCGATCTACGAGCCCGTGGGCTTCGTCAACGTCGTGAGCCCGACCGACCCGGTCAAGCCGTGGCTCGCGTCGGAGATCACGTGGTCCGACGACTACACGTCCGTCCAGCTCACCGCGCGCGGCGACGTCACGTGGAACGACGGCGAGCCGCTGACCGCGGACGACATCGCGTTCTCCTACCAGATCCTCCTCGACACGCCGGAGCTGAACACCGCCGCCCTGCCGCTCGAGAGCGTCACGGTCGACGGCGACGTCGTCACGCTCACGTTCACGAGCTCGATGTACGCGAAGCAGGACAAGGTGCTGCACCGCTACGTCGTGCCGGAGCACGTGTGGGAGGGCGTGGCCGACCCGACGACGGAGACCAACCCCGAGCCCGTCGGCACCGGGCCGTACACGCTGGAGAGCTTCAGCACGGAGAGCGTCGAGCTCACCGCGCGCGACGACTACTGGGGCGGCGAGCTCGCGGTCCCGACGCTGTACTACGTGTCGTACAACGACAACAGCGCCCTCACGACGGCCCTCGCCAACGGTGACGCGGACTGGGCGCAGGCCTTCCTCCCCGACGTCCAGTCCGCCTACGTCGAGAAGGACCCGGAGCACAACGTCTACTGGGCCCCCGCCGGCCTCGGCGTCGACGCGATGTTCGTCAACACGACGAAGAAGCCGTTCGACGACGTGGCGTTCCGCCAGGCCGTGAACAAGGTGATCGACCGCACGCAGCACCAGCAGATCGCGCGCGAGGACGGCGTGCCGCTGCTCACCTCGGTCACCGGGCTCCCCCAGCCGGCCGGCGACCCGTACATCGCCGAGGAGTTCCGGGGCGAGGAGTACGCGGTCGACGTCGACGGCGCCAAGCAGATCCTCGAGGACGCCGGCTACACGCTCGACGGCGAGACGCTCGTCGACCCCGACGGCGAGCCGGTCACGTTCGAGCTCACCGTCCCGCAGGGCTGGAACGACTACGTCACGGGCATCAGCCTCATCGCCGAGTCGGTCAAGGCGCTCGGGGTCGAGGCCACCGTCACGACGCCCGACTCCGACACGTGGTGGGCGGCGAAGGGCACGGGCGACTTCGACGCGATCCTGCACTGGACCGAGACGGGCGCGACCCCGTACGACCTGTACAGCGACATGATGGACGGCCGCTGGCTCAAGCCGGTCGGGGAGGCCGCGGACTACAACTTCGGCCGCTACGACAACCCCGAGGCCACCGCGGCGCTCGACGAGTTCGCCAACGCGACGGACGACGCGACCCGCACCGCCGCGATCGAGAAGGTCCAGAAGATCTTCGTCGAGGACGTCCCCGCGATGCCGATCGGCACGCGCCCGTTCATCAGCGAGTTCAACACGCGCAGCTACACGGGCTGGCCGAGCGACGCCGACCCGTACACGAACGCGGACCCGACGCAGCCGTCGGCCGTGCTCATCCTCACCGAGCTCGAGCCGGTGGAGTGACGCACGACCGGTCGTGACCCGACGCGGCGGGTGCGCCCCCCGACCCCCCGGCCCCGCGCACCCCCCCCACCCCCCGGCGCCGCACCCGCCCCCCCCCCCCCCCCCCCCCCAACAGGGTGGACGAGGGGACACCCATCCCCCGCCGACCCCCCCCGCCCTCCACGCGGGCTACGACCGCGACCCC
>NZ_CBCOPS010000005.1:0-30552 GCF_965112045.1 Cellulosimicrobium sp. Marseille-Q8652
CCCCCGCCGCCCCCCCCCCCCCCCCGGCCCCCCCCCCCCCCCCCCCCCCCCCCGCCCCCCCCCCCCCCCCCCCCCCCCCCCCCCCCCCCGCCCCCCCCCCCCCCCCCCCCCCCCCGCCCCCCCCCCCCCCCCCCCCCCCCCCCCCCCCCCCCCCCCGCGCCCCCCCCCCCCCCCCCCCCCCGCCCCGCCCCGCCCTCCGCTCCACCACGGCCGCTCTCCCCGGTGGTTCCGTCCCCGACGGCGGCGGCTCGCCCACCGGTGGTTCCGTGCCCGACGGCGGTAGGTCGGGTTCTGCAGGTCCCGTGCCCGACGGCGGTCGGTCGCGGCCGGCGCGGGCGCTCACCGGGGCGCAGGTGCGGGCGGCGCTGCCGGCCGCGGTGCGCAAGCTCGACCCGCGGGTGCTGTACCGGTCGCCGGTGCTGTTCGTCGTCGAGCTCGGGGCCGTCGCGACGACCGCGCTCGCGGTCGTCCAGCCGACGGCGTTCGCGTGGTGGATCACCGCATGGCTGTGGGCGACGGTGCTGTTCGCGACGCTCGCCGAGTCGGTCGCGGAGGCACGCGGCAAGGCGCAGGCGTCGAGCCTGCGCGCGACCCAGCGCAGCACGACGGCGCGGCGCGTCGTGTCGGCGAGCGCCGCCGTCGGTGTGGCGACGGGGCCCGCGGTCGACGCGACCGTCATGGACGCACGCCTGCACGCGCTGCCCGTGACGGAGGTCGCGTCGTCGGAGCTGCGCGTGGGCGACCTGGTCGTGGTCGAGGCGGGCGAGACGATCCCCGGGGACGGAGACGTCGTCGAGGGCGTGGCGTCGGTCGACGAGTCCGCGATCACCGGGGAGTCCGCACCCGTGATCCGCGAGTCGGGCGGTGACCGGTCCGCCGTGACGGGAGGGACGGTCGTCCTGTCCGACCGGATCGTCGTGCGCATCACCGCGCCCGCGGGACAGACGTTCGTCGACCGGATGATCGCGCTCGTCGAGGGCAGCGAGCGGCAGCGGACGCCCAACGAGATCGCGCTGAACATCCTCCTGACGTCGCTGACGATCGTGTTCGTGCTCGCGGTGGCGACGCTCCAGCCGTTCGCCGCGTACTCGGGGGCGAAGCAGTCGCTCGTCGTGCTCGTCGCGCTCCTCGTGTGCCTCATCCCGACGACGATCGGCGCGCTGCTCTCCGCGATCGGCATCGCGGGCATGGACCGGCTCGTGCGGCGCAACGTGCTCGCGATGTCCGGCCGTGCGGTCGAGGCCGCGGGCGACGTCGACGTGCTCCTGCTCGACAAGACCGGCACGATCACGCACGGCAACCGGTTCGCGACCGAGCTCCTGCCCGTCGGCGACGTCTCGGTGGACGAGCTCGCGGCGGCGGCGCGGCTCGCGTCGCTCGCCGACGAGACTCCCGAGGGGCGCAGCATCGTCGACCTCGTGGAGCGCACGCACCCGGGTGCCGGCCTGCCCGACGACGCAGGCGACCTCGCCCGGGCGGGCGGCCCCGCGCCGTCGGGCACGAACGGCAGGCGCGACGAGCTGGCGGGCGCGACGCTCGTCGCGTTCACCGCGCAGACGCGCATGTCCGGGGTGGACCTGCCTGCGGACCTGCCTGTGAACCTGCCCGGTGCGGGCGGCGCCCGGCGCCTGCGGAAGGGCGCGGGCAGCGCCGTCGAGCGGTGGGTGCTGTCGACCGGCGGCACGCTCGCCGGGCGCGAGGCCGACGCGCTGGCCGCCCACGTGGACGCCGTGAGCTCGCAGGGCGGCACGCCGCTCGTCGTCGCGGAGCAGGTCGGCGACGGTCCCGCCAGGGTGCTCGGCGTGGTCCGCCTCAAGGACGTCGTCAAGGACGGGCTGCGCGAGCGGTTCGACCAGCTGCGCGCGATGGGCATCCGCAGCGTCATGGTCACGGGCGACAACGCCGTGACCGCCCGCGCGATCGCCGCCGAGGCCGGCGTCGACGACGTCCTGGCCGAGGCGACGCCCGAGGACAAGCTGGCGCTCATCCGGCGCGAGCAGGAGGGCGGACGGCTCGTCGCGATGGCCGGCGACGGCACGAACGACGCGCCCGCGCTCGCGCAGGCGGACGTCGGGGTCGCGATGAACACCGGGACGACCGCCGCCAAGGAGGCGGGGAACATGGTCGACCTCGACTCGAACCCCACCAAGCTCCTCGAGATCGTCGAGATCGGCAAGCAGCTGCTCATCACGCGCGGCGCGCTGACCACGTTCTCCGTGGCGAACGACGTCGCGAAGTACTTCGCGATCCTGCCCGCCATGTTCATGGGCGTGTTCCCCGCGCTCGGCGTGCTCAACGTCATGCGCCTGTCGAGCCCCGAGTCGGCGATCCTCTCGGCGGTGATCTTCAACGCGCTGATCATCGTCGCGCTCGTCCCGCTCGCGCTGCGCGGCGTGCGGTACCGGCCGGCGTCCGCCTCGTCGATGCTGCGCCGCAACCTTCTGGTCTACGGCGTCGGCGGGCTCGTCGCCCCGTTCGTCGGCATCAAGCTCGTCGACCTGCTGGTCTCCCTCCTCCCCGGCTTCTGACCGCGACTCCGGCCGGTACAGCCGGCGCCCCCGCCGCCCGGCCCGCACCCACGACGCACGACCCGACATCGAAGGACTCCTCATGCCCAGCACCTCGCCCACCCGTCCCGACGGCGGCCCTGCGGGAACGCCCCGTGCGTCGGTCGGCGGTGGCGTCGTCTCGCTCACCCGGCAGTCGTTCGCCGGGCTCCGCGTCCTCCTCCTCATGACCCTGCTGCTCGGCGGCCTCTACCCGCTCGCGGTGCTCGGCGTCGGACAGCTCGGGTTCGGCTGGCAGGCGAACGGCTCGCTCGTGCGGGCCGACGGCTCGCGCGCGTCCGGGGTCGACGACGCCGGTCCCGACGGCGCGCCGGTCGTCGGGTCGGCGCTCGTCGGCCAGGGCTTCGGCGCGCCGGGCGCCGACCCGCAGTGGTTCCACGGACGCCCGTCCGCCGCGGGCGACGGGTACGACACCCTCGCGTCGGCGGGCTCGAACCTCGGTCCGAACAACCCCGACCTCGTCGCCGCGATCGAGGAGCGCCGGGCCGCGGTCGCCGCGGAGGACGGCGTCGACCCGTCGGACGTCCCGCCGGACGCGCTCACGGCGTCGGCCTCGGGGCTCGACCCGCACGTCTCCCCGGCGTACGCCGAGCAGCAGGTCGAGCGGGTCGCGACCGCGCGCGGGCTGGAGGTCACCCAGGTCCGCGCGCTGGTCGAGGCCGAGGCGGCCGGGCGCGTGCTCGGGGTGCTCGGCGACCCGCGCGTGAACGTCCTGTCGCTCAACCTCGCGCTCGTGCGGCTCGACACGTCGGGCACCGTGGGCACCCCGTGACCGCCGCGCCCGTCCGCGCCGTGGTGGACTGCACGCATGGACGCTGAGCAGCCGCGCCGAGGTCGTCTCTCGGTCTACCTCGGCGCGGCTCCGGGCGTCGGGAAGACGTTCGCGATGCTCGACGAGGCCCACCGCCGTCGCGCCCGCGGCACGGACGTCGTCGTGGGGCTCGTGGAGACCCACGGCCGCGACGCGACCGCCGCCAAGGTCGGCGACCTCGAGGTCGTGCCGCGCCGCGTCGTCGGGCACCGGGGCGTGGAGCTCACCGAGCTCGACGTCGACGCGGTGCTCACGCGCCGCCCCGACGTCGTGCTCGTCGACGAGCTGGCCCACACGAACGCCCCCGGCTCCCGGCACCCCAAGCGCTGGCAGGACGTGGACGACCTGCTCGTCGCGGGGATCGACGTCGTGACGACCGTCAACGTCCAGCACCTCGAGTCGCTCACCGAGGACGTCGAGGCGATCACCGGCGTGCGGCAGCGCGAGACCGTGCCCGACCACGTGGTCCGCGAGGCCGACCAGATCCAGCTCGTCGACCTCTCGCCCCAGGCCCTGCGGCGTCGCCTCGCGCACGGCAACGTGTACCGGGCCGAGCAGATCGACGCGTCGCTGTCGTCGTACTTCCGGGAGGGCAACCTCACGGCCCTGCGCGAGCTCGCGCTGCTGTGGCTCGCCGACCGCGTCGACGACGCCCTCACGCGCTACCGGGCCGACCACGCGATCTCCGGGACGTGGCCCGCGCGCGAGCGGGTCGTCGTCGCCCTCACGGGCGGTCCCGAGAGTGCGACGCTGCTGCGTCGCGGCGCCCGGATCGCCGAGCGTGCCGCGGGGTCCGAGCTGCTCGCCGTCCACGTCCTCGCGACCGACGGGCTGGCCGCGGCGTCCCCCGCGGCGCTCGCGGCCGACCGCGAGCTCGTCGAGTCCCTCGGCGGGACGTTCCACACCGTCGTGGGGGAGGACGTGCCGTCCGCGGTCGTCGACTTCGCGCGCGGGGTCAACGCGACGATGGTCGTCGTCGGGGTCTCGCGGCACTCGCGGTGGCGCGAGGCTCTGCTCGGCTCGACGAGCGCCGAGATCGCTCGCCTCGCCGGATCGCTCGACGTGCACCTCGTGACGCACGAGCGCGCGCGGGCGGGCCGGGTCTCGCGGCGCGCGCTCAGCCCGCTCTCGGCCCGACGCCGCGTGGCCGGCTGGGTGCTCGCCCCGACGGCGCCCGCGCTGCTCACCGCGCTGTTCGTCGGCACCGGCGAGCTCGTCGACCTGTCCACGCAGGTGCTCGTGTTCCTCGCGCTCACCGTCGGGGTCGCGCTCGTCGGCGGGATGTGGCCGGCGCTCGCGTGCGCCGTCGTGTCGTTCCTGTGCATCAACTGGTTCTTCACGCCGCCCACGGGGCTGCTCACCGTCGCCGACCCGGAGAACCTGCTCGCGCTCCTGCTCTTCGTGCTCGTCGCGGTCGCCGTCGCGTCGGTCGTCGACCTGTCGGCGCGCCGGTCCGTGCAGGCGGCGCGCGCCCGGGCCGAGGCGTCGACGCTCGCCGCGCTGTCCCGCTCCGTGCTGTCGGGGGAGGACACGGCCGACGCCGTCGTCTCGCGCCTCGCGGAGACGTTCGCCCTGCGCCGGGTCGCCCTGGAGGAGCGGGCGGGCACGGGGGCCGGCGGCGGCGGTGCGGCCGCCGGGTGGTCGACGATCGCCGAGGCCACCCGTCCCGTCGACGAGCAGGGGCGCGACGTCGGGGGCCGAGCTCGCCGGGGCAGGCACGACCACGGCGACGACGACCGCACGCTCGTCCGGGTCGACGACGATCGTCGGCTCGTGCTCGACGGTCGTCCGCTGCCCGCAGGCGACCGGCAGGTGCTCGACGCGTTCGGCGCCCAGGCGGGGATCGTCCTGGAGTACCGGCGCCTGCGCGAGCAGGCCGCGCGCGCCGCGGTCCTCGCCGAGGCGGACGCGACGCGCACGGCCCTGCTCGCCGCGGTGTCGCACGACCTGCGGACGCCGCTCGCCGCGATCCGCACCGCCGTGGACGGCCTGCGCCTGCCGGACGTCGCGCTCGCGCCCGAGGACGAGGAGGCGCTCGTCGAGACCGTCGCGACGGCGACCGGGCGGCTCGAACAGCTCATCGACAACCTGCTCGACCTGTCGCGGCTCCAGACGGGCGCCGTCGTCCCGGTGCTGCGGGCCGTGTCGCTCGACGAGGTCGTGCCGTTCGCCGTCGAGCCCGCGACCGACCGCGTCGAGCTCGCCGTGCCGGACGACCTGCCGCTCGTGCGCACCGACCCGGGGCTGCTCGAACGGGTGGTCGCGAACGTCGTCGCGAACGCGGTGCGCTTCTCGCCCGGCGACGTGCGGGTCACGGCGTCGGCGTCGCGCGACGGCGTGGAGCTGCGCGTCGTCGACCGCGGTCCGGGGCTGGACGACGCCGCGAAGGAGCGCATGTTCGAGCCGTTCCAGCGGCTCGGGGACACGAGCGGGAGCGGCGTCGGCCTCGGCCTCGCCGTGGCGCAGGGCTTCGCGCGGGCCGTGGGTGCGACGATCCTCCCCGAGGACACCCCCGGCGGCGGCCTGACCATGGTCGTCACGGTCCCGGTGGCCGACCCGGCGCCGTGGGGCTCGGACGTGGCCGGGACGGCCGGCAGGGACGAGGTGGGGCGATGAGCGCGGAGCGCGACGGCGTCGGAAACCGGGTGCTCGTCGTCGACGACGACCCGGGCCTGCTGCGGGCCATGGAGATCACGCTGCGCGTGCACGGCTGGGACGTCACGACGGCGGCGACCGGCCGCGCCGGGATCGACGCCGCGGCGACGACCCACCCCGACGTCGTCCTGCTCGACCTCGGCCTGCCCGACGTCAGCGGGATCGACGTCATCACCGCGGTCCGCGGCTGGAGCCGGGTGCCGATCATCGTGCTCTCGGCGCGCCAGCTCGGCGACGACAAGGTCGACGCGCTCGACGCCGGCGCGGACGACTACGTGACGAAGCCGTTCGCCATGCCCGAGCTCATGGCGCGGCTGCGGGCGGCGGTGCGCCGCGCGTCGAGCGAGCCGGTGCCCGACGACCCGGTCGTCGAGGCCGGCGACCTGCGCATCGACCTCGCGCGCCGCCAGGTGCAGCGCCACGGCGAGGACGTGCGCCTCACCCCGACCGAGTGGGCGCTGCTCGAGCTGCTCGTGCAGCACCGGGGACGCGTCGTCGGGCGCGAGCAGATGCTGCGCGAGGTGTGGGGGCCCGCGGCGACGCGCGACACGCACTACCTGCGCGTGTACGTCGCGCAGCTGCGGCGCAAGCTCGAGGACGACCCGGCGTCGCCGCGGCACCTCCTCACGACGCCGGGCATGGGCTACCGGTTCGAGGTCTGAGCCCTCACCCGATCACCGCGGCGCTCTCCGGGTGCCGGAAGAGCCGTGGACGCGACCGCAGCGCCAGGGCCGAACCGAGGGTGATCGGGCCGAGCCGGCCGAGGAACATGAGGCCGACGAGGATCAGCTGGTGCGGGGCGGCGAGGTCCGCCGTGATGCCGGCCGACAGGCCGGTCGTGGAGAACGCCGACGTCACCTCGAAGAGGATGCGGTCGAGGCCGAACGGCGACGTCGCGGTGATGACGAGCGTCGAGAGCAGGACGGCGGCGACGCCCAGCAGGGCGACGCTCACGGCCTGGCGCTGCGTCGCCGCGGCGACGCGCCGGTCGAACGCCGTGACGTCGGGGTCGCCGCGCAGCTCGGACCAGATGACGAACGCGAGCACCGCGAACGTCACGACCTTGATGCCTCCCGCGGTGCTCGCACTGCCACCGCCGATGAACATGAGCACGTCGGTCCCCAGCCACGTCCCGCTGTTCATCGCGGAGGTGTCGAGGGAGTTGTAGCCGGCGGTCCGCGCCATGACGGACTGCGTGAACGCGGCGAGGACCCGGTCGCCGACCCCGAGCGCGCCGAGCGTGCGAGGGTTCGCCCACTCCGCGACGAGGAAGAAGAGGGTCCCGCCGGCGAGCAGCACGCCGCTCGTGAGGAGCGTGAGCTTGGTGTGCAGGCTCCAGCGCGACGGGCCCGTCCGTCGTCGGCGGGCGCGGTAGAGCTCGAACAGCACGGGGAAGCCGATGCCGCCGAGGACCACGGCGAGGCACAGCGGCACGCAGATCCACGGGTCGCCGACGAAGCCGACGAGCGAGTCCGCGTACAGCGCGAACCCGGCGTTGTTGAACGCCGAGACGGCGTGGAAGAGGCCGTGCCACAGCGCCTCGCCCGGTGCCGTCCCGTACCCCACGACGAGCCGCGCGGCCACGAGCAGCGCGACGGCGCCCTCGACGGCGACGGTGACCCGCAGGACGCCGATCAGCACGGAGCGCACGTCGCCGAGCCCGACGCTGCGGGTGGACGCCGCGGCGACGAGCCGCGTGCGCAGGTCGAGGCGCCGGGAGACGAGCAGCCCGAGCAGCGACGCCGCCGTCATGACCCCGAAGCCGCCCAGCTGGATGAGCGCGAGGATCACGACCTGGCCGAACGGGGTCCAGAACGACCCGGTGTCGACCACCGCGAGCCCCGTGACGCACACCGCAGACGTCGCGGTGAACAGCGCCTCGAGCGGTGTCGCGAGCCGTCCGGTCGTGGACATCGGGAGCAGGAGGAGGAGAGTCCCGACGGCGATCGCCGCGGCGAAACCGCCGACCACCAGGCGCCCGGGCCGGCTCCCCTCCGACCGGGGCGGCGCACCGCGCGGCGACGGTCGACGGAGGATCGGGAGCAGGCGCACGACCCCGGTCTACCGGACGACGGTGGTCCGCACGGCGATCTTGACGGGATCATGACGCCCGGCTCTCAGGCGACGAGCGCCTGGCACGGTTGCTGTCGTCCCGACGCCCTGGAGACGTGCGCCGGCGCCCGGGACGGCCTCTGACGTGCCGTTTCTCCACGATTTCCTCGGCGCGACACCGTGGAGACCGTGTGGCAATCTCGTGACGACGGCGGTGCACGACGACGTGCGCCGAGGTGGGCTGTGTGGGCGGAGGACAGCGCTATGGGGGATCGTCGGACGGCGTGGAGCGCGGCGACCCGGACGGGACGCGCCCAGGCGGAACGAAGGGCCCGGCGGTTCCGGCGAGCCTGGGCCGCGACGGGGACGGCTCTGCTCGCGCTGCCGCTCGTGCTCGTTCCGGCGATGCCCGCGTCGGCGGCGTCCTGGGCCATCGGCAAGTCCGAGACCAGCACCGGTCCGTACCAGCCGGGTCAGACCGTCACGTGGGTCGTGACGATCTCGTGCTCCGACCCGAACCAGGACCCGTGCACCCCGACCACCATGACGGACCCGATGCCGGAGTACGTCGACCTCGTCAGCGCGTCGATCCAGAGCGCCGGGACCGGCACCGTCAACCCGCAGATCGACGTCGACCAGGACACGGACACCGTGACCTACACGGCCGACAGCGTGAACAACGGTCAGCAGTCGCAGATCCTCATCACCGGGACCGTCTCCGACGACATCCCGTACAGCCAGGACGGCGTGCCGATCACCAACACGGCGACGGTGGACTCGGACAACGCCGAGCCCGCGTCGGCGTCCGACGACATCGTTCCCGAGGTCCCGCTGGTCCTCGACTCCGAGACGACGAAGTCCATCGACCCGCCAGGCGCGATCGCGAGCCCCGGCACCCCGGCGACGGTCACCGTCGGCGGCACGAACACGTCGAACGACCCGGTGGACTCGCTGATCATCACCGAGCCGACGCCGGGGACGGACCCGAACCCGTTCACCTATCTCGGCTTCACCGGCTGGGGAGCCGTCACGTGGCCCGCGGGTGCGACGTCGGCGGACGTGACGTTCACCTGCGCCGACGGGTCCACGCCGACGGGGACCAGCACCACCGCAGACACCCTGCCCGACCCGCCGGCCGGCTGCGAGGTGGAGGGGTTCACGGTCCGGTTCGACGGCGACATCGGGATCGACGCCTCCGCGTCGATCCCGTTCGGCGTCGAGCAGACCGACGCGGTCACCGAGCTCACCGAAGCCACCACGCTGACGAACAACACGTCGTCGAACGTGATCCACGGCGACGACACCTCCGACCCGACCGATGCCAGCGACACGTACGTCATCACGCCGCCGAACAACGCCGTCACGCCGACCAAGTCGTTCGACCCCGCCGTGGTGAGCGCCGGGTCCCCGACGACGGTCACCCTCGGGGCGACCAACGACGGCGACCCGACGACGTCGATGACGATCACCGAGCCGTCGCCGGGCACGGACAGCCCGTTCGAGGGCGACGACCCGCTGACCTTCACCGGCTGGGGCACCGACGGTGCCGGGGCCGGTCTCGTGTGGCCGAACGACGCCGACGCCGCGAGCGTCACCTTCACGTGCGCAGACGGGACGACGACCGACCCGATCGCCGCGGAGGCGGAGGACACGCTCCCGGACCCGCCGGCCGGCTGCGTCGTCGTCGGTTTCTCGATCGAGTACACCGGGAACATCGTCACCGGTGCCCAGGCGACCATCCCGTTCACCGCGGACACCGACCCGGACCAGGGCGAGGACGACGTCCTGCACCCGAACGAGATCACGGCCACCATCCCGAACGACTCGGAGACCGCGAGCGCGACGCTCGAGACGCTGACGGACCGGCTCGCGACGGAGACGACCAAGTCGATCTCGCCCTCCACGATCCCGGCGCTGCCGGGCCAGACGGTGATCGTCGGGCTCCCCACGCAGCTCCTGCCCTTCGGCGAGGACGGCTCGACGACGAACGCGGACCAGGTCGTCATCCAGGACCCGACCGACACCGGCGCCCCGGGGGAGTTCTGGGAGAACTTCACCGCGTCGTCGGTGCGGTCCACCGACGTGCCGGCCGGCACCGAGCTGACGGTCAGCTACTGGAACGGCTCCGAGTGGGTCGAGGCGCCCGACTGCGGCAGCCCGGTCGAGGGTGCCGCGACGGTGAACTGCGACCTGCCGGCCGACGCCCAGGGCGTGCAGTTCGTCTACGACGACACGACGGGTGAGGGCATCCCGCCCGGCGAGAGCTTCGCCCCGAACTTCGTCGGTACGTACGACGGGCCGGAGGACCGGGAGGAGCCGATCGCCAACTGCGGCGCGTCGAGCGCGTCGAGCGACACGGTCGCCCCGACCGGCCCGGCCGAGGGCTGCGACACCGTGGACCCGTTCCCCGTGCCGGTGGGTCCGGGTGACCTCGACTTCATCGAGAAGTCATTCCTCGCCCCCGAGGGGCAGAGCGGGGAGCCGTACACCCTGCGGGCCCGCACGCAGGACGAGATCACCGCGCAGATCACCTGGTCGACCAACGGGTTCGAAGGCGTGGACCCGATGGTGATCAGCGACATCGCGGACCCGGTCGCGGCGGACGACCCGGCGATCGCCGGGTCGTTCTACGACGCGTTCAACCTCGTGCAGATCGCCGTCGACGACCCCCTGGTCCAGTACGACCAGATCCAGAGCGTCGAGCTGTTCGTCGCCGGCGCCTGGGTGGAGGCCTCGGGTGACCCGTGCCCGGAGGCCTGCGACGGGACCTTCCCGGGCTACACGCTGACGGCCGACGAGCAGGAGAGCGCGACGTCGGCGCGCCTGACGTACACCGAGTCCCCGGGGCGTGCGGCGTTCCCCTCGGACCCGACGGTGCCGGCCGCAGGGTCCGGCGTCGCCCGGTCGACGCAGGCGGACGGGCGGCACCTCGACCTCACGTTCCAGCTCCGTGACGACCGCCGCAGCGGTGGGCCGGCGCTCGGCGAGCAGCAGGGCGAGATCTACAACAACCCCGACGACCCGGGTCTCGTCACCGACACCGCGCGCGGCACCGCGACGTTCCAGGGGACGGACCGGACCGACACGGACGACGACGACGTCCTCGTCCTCGACCAGCCCATCAACGTCGGGATCACCAAGGACTGGACCGGTGGTCCGCTGTCGGTCCCGCCGGAGGGCACCCCGTACGAGGACTTCCCGACGACGGTCGCCACCATCACCGCGTCGAACAGCTCCGTGGCCCGGGTGGACCAGCTGCGCATCGCCGAGCCGTCGTACGCCAACGACGACCTCGTGGTCGAGCCGCAGGTCGCAGCCGGCACCAACCCCTTCGACGCGTTCACGCTGACGGACATCGTCGACGTCGTCCCGCCGGACGGCACGGAGACGACCACGGTGACGCTGACGACGGTCGGCGGCACCACCACCGACTACACCGAGACCGAGGCCGAGGCGCTGACCGCCGCGCAGCTCGAGGACGTCGTCGGCGTCGAGGTCACCTTCGACGGGCGCATCGCGTCCACCGAGTCCGGGAACAACGAAGGCGTCCTGGAGATGCAGCTCAAGCTGCGCGAGCTCGACCGGTACACCGGGGAACGGGTCACCGTGGACCACGACCCCAACCCCGTGCCGAACAGCGCGGGCGCGGAGGTCTCCGACCCGGGCGGAACGACGGCCCAGACGCCGCAGGCCTGGGACACCGCGGAGATGGAGCTCCAGGACGCGGCGATCTCGATGGTGGAGACCAAGTCGTTCAGCCCGGCCACGGTCGTCGAGCCCGGGACGGACGCCGAGGAGAACCCGACGTCGATCCTGACGATCACCGGCCAGCCGACCGGCCCCTCGCGCGCGGTCGAGATGACGCTCACCGACGTGGACGGGAGCTTCTGGAACCAGTACGCCCTGCTCGGGTTCGACGGCTCGACCCTCACCGTGCCGATCGACCAGGTCCAGGTGGACGCCTACACGGACGGCACGTACGACGAGGCGAGCGACACCTTCACCGGGGGCACGTGGACCGAGGGGGAGCCGTCCGGCACGTTCGCGCTGCCCGCCGGCGTGGACGCGGCCGACGTCGTCGGTCTGCGGTTCACGTTCACCCGGGCCGACGGCGCGATCTGGGAGAATCCCGCCAACCCGACGCAGGCGGTGAACCTCGAGGTGCAGGTGCGCGACACGCTGCGCTCCGACCCGAGCACCCCGGTGCCGAGCGACCTGGAGCTCAACGACCCGGCGCCGGGCGAGGACGCACCGGGCCTCGCCACCAACGACGTGACCGCCACGGTCACGGGCGCGGACCTGGTCTTCAACCCGGAGGACCCGGAGAACCCCGTCCCGGTGTCCAGCGACGCAGAGGCCTCGGGGACGATCACCTACCAGCACACCGAGAACGGCGTGAAGATCGTCAAGGACTTCGACACCGACATCACGGGAGGCACCAAACCCCCGAACACGCCGTTCCCGATGAACATCACGGTGACGAACGTCGGGAACCGGCCGATCTACGACCCGGTGATCGTCGACGACCCGATGCCCACCGATCCGGACGGGCCGCAGCTGCGGCTGGCCGACGTCGACGAGCCGTTCGGCTACACCCTCACGGAGCCCGGCACGCCACCTGTCGGCCAGCCCAACGGGCCGCAGATGCCCACCGACCCTGCTGACGTGGCCGTCGACCGGGACGGGAACATCGCGGGCCTGACGTTCACGTTCCCCGAGGGCACCGTGCTCGAGGTGGGGCAGGTCTACACGATCACCGTTCAGGTGCAGTTCCGCACGACCCTGGCCGCTAACACGGTGGTCGAGAACACCGCCGGCGTCACCGGCGACCGGCCGTGGGACGTCTGCCAGGCCCAGTCCGGCGACGACGGGAGCACCATCGACGGTCGCCTCGACGAGGTCACCGGGGCGTGCGAGGCGGACTCCGACGTGACGCCGGTCCCATCAGGCGTGCTGTCCGAGTCGAAGCTCGTCAAGGCGACGAACGACGAGTACCCGCTCGGCGTCATCGTCGATCCCGACCAGCCGGGTAGCGTCACCCCGGAGGACTGCCAGCCGAACGCGTCCGGGTTCTACGCCTACCCCTGCACACCGATCATCCCGCCGGGTCAGAACGAGACGTGGCGGGTCCGGGTGGACAACGTCGGCAACCTGCCCATGGACAAGGTCGTGCTCTACGACCGGTTGCCGACACCCGGGGACACCGCCTCCGACCCGACCAGCGCCTCGGAGCGTGGGTCGCAGTGGACGCCGGTCCTGACGAACGACCCGCCGCCGCAGGTCGTCAACGCGCCGGCCGGCAGCACGACGACGTTCTACTACACGACCGTCGACGACTACTGCCCCGACGACCTGGTCGACCCCGTGAACGAACCCACGTGCCCGGACGACCCGGAGACGGGCTGGGCCGTGCTGACCGCGGACACCTCGGAGGAGACCTACGAGCAGATCACCGCGATCAAGACCGTGATCGAGATGGCGCCGGACAGCCTGTTCCAGCCGGGCAGCTTCATCGCGCTGGAGGCGACGACGACCACCCCGCCCGAGGTCCCGGAGGCGGGCGACCGGTCGATCGCCTTCAACTCGGCCGCAGCGTCCGGCGTCGTCGTGACCCAGACGGGGGAGATCAACTCCCTGCGCGCGGAGGGCGTCAAGGTCGGTGTCGCGACGGCGTCCGGCCCGCTCGAGGTGAACAAGGTCGTGGAGGGCGAGGGTGCGGACAACGCACCTGCGTCGTTCGACCTGACCGTCGAGTGCACGTCCGCCGTCGGCACGTGGGTCGAGACGGAGCTGGAGCCGATCCCGATCACCGTCACGCCGGGGACCCCGGTCGTCGTGCCGAACCTCCCGTACGGCGCCGAGTGCACCCTCACGGAGGACGGGAGCGCCGGACAGACCCGCGTGGTCCTCGAGCCGAGCACCGTCACGATCGACAGCGAGGACCCCGAGGCCCCGTCGTCGATCACGGCGATCAACGTGTACGACCTGTCGAGCATCGAGCTCTCCAAGGAGGTCGTGACCGATGCCGTCGACCAGGACGGCGAGCCCGTCCCGTTCGGCCCGTTCGAGGCCACGGTGGAGTGCACGTTCCTCGGCGAGGACGTGTACGCCGAGGGCTACGGGCCCGAGGACCCGATGGTCGTGACCATCGAGGACGGCGAGACCGTCGAGCTCGCCGGCCTGCCCGTCGGGTCGGAGTGCACCGTCACGGAGACGGGGACGGGCAACGCGTCGTCGGTGACGATCACCGTCGACCAGGGACTGCCGGGGCATCCGGTGACGACGGACGGTCCCGCCGCGGACCTCACGCTGCTCGGGGACGTCCTCGGCGCGAGCACGAACGACGTCGTGCTGACCAACACGTACGACGTCGGCGCGATCGCGCTCCAGAAGATCGTCGACGGCGAGGGCGGTCCCGCCTACGGCCAGGGACCGTTCCGCATCGACGTCACGTGCACCTACGACGACGACGGTGACGGCCCGGGGGAGCCGCGCACGGTCTACGACAGCACCGTCGTGCTCGGTGGTGCCGGCCCGCTCGACGCGCAGGTCGCGAACCTGCCCACGGGCGCGGAGTGCAGCATCGTGGAGACCGATGACGCCGGTGCGACCGGCGCGGTCGTCGTGCCGGGCACGGTGACCGTCGGCAGCGGCGACGTCGCCGAGGTCGTCATCACCAACACGTTCGACGTGGGCACGGTCGAGGTCGACAAGGAGCTGGCCGGGCTCGGGGCCCTCTACGGGCCCGGGCCGTTCGAGGTGACGCTCGGGTGCACGTACGACGGCGTCGACCTCACCATCCCTGGCGGCGAGGTCCGCGAGCTCGTGCCTGGTGAGCCGGTCGTCTACGACGGGTTGCCCGTCGGCTCCGCGTGCACGGTGACCGAGACGGACACGTTCGGGGCGTCGTCGACGACGGTGAGCGTCGACGGCGGCGAGCCGGTCGACGGGACGGCGGCCGACGTCGTCGTGCCCCCCGCGGACGACGGCGAGCCGACGACGGTGACCGTCGCGATGACCAACACGTTCCTCACCGCCCCGCTCGTGGTGACCAAGGTCGTCGACGGCGACGGAGCGGCGTTCGCGCCGCTCGTGCCGGAGCTGCCGCCGTTCCCCGAGATCCCCGACGGGCCGATCGACCCGGAGACGCTCGCCCAGCTCCTGGAGGAGCTGGTGGAGTACCTCGAAGCCGTGCCGTACGAGGAGTTCCCGTACGCGGTGTCGCTGGAGTGCACCACGTCGCAGGGCGTGCCGGTGGAGACCATCCCCGGCGGCCCGGACCGGCGCTTCGGTCCCGGGTTCCCGGCGCTCTACTTCGGGCTCCAGGACGGTGACTCGTGCACCGTCACCGAGACCGAGACCGCGGGCGCCACATCGGTGACGGTGGACCCGAGTCCGGTGACGATCGTCGGCGCCGAGCTCCCCGCGGAGCCCGTCGAGGTCGTCGTGACCAACACCTACGACGTGGGCGCGATCGAGGTCACCAAGGTCGTGGACGGGGAGGGCGCGGACGCGTTCGGCGCCGGGCCGTTCACGGTGAGCGCGGCGTGCTCGTTCCAGGGCCAGGACGTCGAGGTGCCGGGCGGGGCGGACCGGCAGATCACGGGTGGCGAGGTCGCGGTCTTCGACGGACTGCCGATCGGCGCGGAGTGCGCCGTGACCGAGACCGCCGCGGGCGGCGCGACGTCGTCGACGGTGATCGCGGTCGAGGGCGGCGAGCCCGGGGTCGTGACGATCACGGCGGACCCCGCGGCGGTCACCGTGACGAACACGTTCGACGTCGGTCAGGTCGTGGTGACCAAGGAGCTCGACGGACCGGGCGCCGGCGCGCACGAGGACGACGAGTTCGTGGTGGCGCTCGCGTGCACCTGGGACGTCGACGGCGTCGAGACGGACGTCGTCGTGCCCGGCGGTGCGGAACGGACGCTCTCCGCGACGGACGGCTGGACCGTCGTCTACGAGCAGGTCCCGCAGGGCGCGACGTGC
Organism: Cellulosimicrobium sp. Marseille-Q8652; assembly: GCF_965112045.1. Lineage (NCBI taxonomy): Bacteria > Bacillati > Actinomycetota > Actinomycetes > Micrococcales > Promicromonosporaceae > Cellulosimicrobium > Cellulosimicrobium sp. Marseille-Q8652. The sequence continues at coordinate 16,072 of NZ_CBCOPS010000005.1, forward strand.
ACGGTCGCCGAGACGGGCACGGGCGGCGCGGAGAGCGTCGCGATCGTCGTCGACGGCGCGGGGGTCACGACCGACCCCGCGGACGGCGTCCCGACGTCCGACCCGTTCGACGTGCCGCTCGGGGACGGCGACGTCCAGGTCGACGCGAGCGTGACGAACACCTTCCCGAGCACGGGGGGCGACCTCGCGCGGACGGGTTCGACGGCGCTCGCCGCGACCGTGCTCGCCGTCCTGCTCCTCGCGACCGGCGTGATCCTCGCGACCGCCCGCAGGCGCGGGGACACCTGACCCGACCGTCCCGTCGGGGCTCGTCGGCACCGTCCGGCGGGCCCCGACGGCGTCCTGCACGGGATGATCACGGACGGAAGCGGCCTGCCCCCTGCCGTTGCGACGCTCGGGGCCGTAGGCTGGGGGGAGCCGTCGGCGGCACCGCCGGCGCTCATGTCCCGGCGCGTCGGACCGTCGGGACGTCCGAGAGGCCCGTCGCACCTGTGCGACGGGCCTCTGCGGTGCCTGCACCGGTTCGCCGCGACCCTGGCACGACGAAGGGCCCGTCGCGAGGCGACGAGCCCTTCGGTCTGCGGAGGATGGGGGATTCGAACCCCCGAGGGCTTTTAACCCAACACGCTTTCCAAGCGTGCGCCATAGGCCACTAGGCGAATCCTCCTGGTGCACCACCGATCCTGATCACAGACCGGGGTAGCGCAACGAGGATACCGGACCGCGGTCCCAGGGCCGAATCGCGTCCTCGGTCGTGCCGGGACACCGTGCCGCGTGGTGGCCCGACGACGGTCGCCCGGCCCGGTTTCTGGCGAGGCCCGGTCCTGGGCTAGGCTGGGTCCAGACCCCTCGTGCGGCATCATCTCGCCGAACTCCCCCAGGGCCGGAAGGCAGCAAGGGTAGGTGAGCTCTGGTGGGTGTGCGAGGGGTCCTTCACGTCTCCGGACGGCGTCGTCGCCGGTCCGCTCCCAGGATGTGACCAGAACCGCGTCCACATCATGGACGAACGGGCCCCGGGATTGGCGCGCGCGCGCCTCGCGTGCCCATGATGAACGACATGAGCTCGTTCCCCGTCGCCGCACCGGTCCCGCACGCAGCGTCCTGCGTCGCGATGCCGTGTTGTCGCCGCGCACGGGGCGCTGGGCGAATGTGCGGCTGCTGACACCCGCGCCGTCGTCCCCCGCAGGCATCGCCTGCACCTGACCGACCCGTCCCCGCCGCCTCGCGCGGCGGACCGGTCCACCCGCTCGCCACGTGGCTGATGGCCCGTCGGAAGCACCCCGCACCCGATCCCCGCAGGCACCCCTGCACCCTGTCGCGCCGACCTCGCGCGACCCCGTCGAAGGGCATCCCATGTCGTTCTCCACCCCGTCGTCCCGCACCGCCCGCAATCGTCTGACCTGGACCGCGGTCGCCGTCGCCTCCACCCTGGCCCTGACGGCGTGCTCGTCCGCCGACGACTCCGCGGGCACCTCCTCCGGTGACGCGGACGACCCGATCCGCATCGGTGTCGTCGGGGCGTCCGACGACAAGTGGGCGGTGTACCAGGAGCAGGCCGAGGCCGAGGGCATCGAGATCGAGCTCGTCGACCTCCAGGACTACACGCAGGCCAACCCGGCGCTGTCCCAGGGCGAGCTGGACGCCAACCAGTTCCAGCACCTGCAGTTCCTCGCGGGCTACAACGTGGACGCCGGCGACGACCTCCAGCCGATCGGCGCGACGGCCGTCTACCCCCTCGCGCTGTACTCGACCAAGCACACGTCGCTCGAGCAGATCCCCGACGGTGGCCAGGTGGCCGTCCCGAACGACCCGACCAACCTCGCCCGCGCGCTCCTCGTGCTGCAGGAGGCGGGCCTGGTCGAGCTCGAGGACGGCGGAAGCTCGATCTCCACGGAGGCGGACGTCCTCCCGTCCTCCAAGGTCACCGTCACCCCCGTCGACGCGGCGCAGACCCCGATCCAGCTCCAGTCCGTCGACGCGTCGATCATCAACAACGACTACGTCGAGGACGCGGGGCTCACCCCCGAGGACGCCCTCTTCGAGGACGACCCCGACTCCGACGCCGCCAAGCCCTACATCAACGTGTGGGTCGTGCGCGCCGAGGACAAGGACGACGAGACGCTCCTGAAGCTCGCGGAGCTGTCCCACTCGCCCGAGGTCGTCGAGGCGGAGAAGACGGCGTCCGGCGGCACCGCGGTCATCAAGGAGAACTCGCCCGCCGAGCTGCAGGAGATCCTCGCGGGCATCGAGGACGACATCCGCTCCGCGTCCTGACCCGTCCTGACCGGTCCTGACCCGTCGGGAGCGAGGGGCGGGCGCGCGAACGCGCCCGCCCCTCGCGCGCCGTCGTGCCTCGCGGAGGACGATGGCAGGCGGGTCACCACCCGACCAGGGGCTCCCACGAGGCGCCCCAGCACACGCCCAGCACAGGCACCCGGAGGCGCGTCCTCCGACGAGAGGACCCGACCGTGACCGACGGCCCCCGAACCCAGGGCGGTGACGAGCAGCCCGCGATCGAGCTGCGCCACGTGAGCAAGACGTTCGGCGAGGGAGACAGCGCCGTGCACGCCGTCGACGACGTCTCCCTGACCGTCCGACGCGGCGAGATCTTCGGTGTCATCGGTTACTCCGGAGCCGGCAAGTCGACGCTCGTGCGGCTCGTCAACGCGCTCGAGACCGTGACGAGCGGCGAGGTCGTCGTCGACGGCCAGGTGATCACGGGCCTGCCCGAGCGGCGCGTGCGCGACGTGCGCTCACGCATCGGCATGGTGTTCCAGCAGTTCAACCTGCTGTCGTCGCGCACCGTGGCCGGGAACGTCGCCTACCCGCTCAAGGTCGCCGGGTGGTCGCGCGAGGACCGGGCGGCGCGCGTCGCCGAGATGCTCGCGTTCGTCGGCCTCTCCGACAAGGCCAAGGCCTACCCGCGCCAGCTCTCCGGCGGCCAGAAGCAGCGCGTGGGCATCGCCCGTGCGCTCGCGGCGTCGCCCACCATCCTGCTCGCCGACGAGGCGACGTCCGCGCTGGACCCGGAGACGACGCGCGAGGTGCTGGCGCTCCTGCGGCGCGTCAACGCCGAGCTCGGCATCACGATCGTCGTCATCACCCACGAGATGGAGGTGGTGCGCTCGACGTGCCACCGCGTCGCGGTGATGGAGCACGGCAAAGTCGTCGAGACGGGCGACGTGTACGACGTGTTCTCCGCACCCAGCGCCGACGCCGCCCAGCGGTTCGTCGGCACGGCCCTGCACGACCGGCCGTCGCGCGAGACGCTCGCGCGTCTGCGCGAGCGCCACCCCGGTCGTCTCGTCACGGTCGGCGTCCGCGAGGGCGCGAGCACGGGGACCGACCTGTTCCGCCTCCTGCGCGAGCACGACGTCGACGGCTCGGTCGTCTACGGCGGCATCTCCGAGGTGGGGGAGCGGCCGTTCGGCTCGCTGACGGTCGAGCTCGACGCCCCGGAGGACCGCGTCGCGCCGTTCCTCACCGCGCTCGCCGAGCGGGCCGACGTCGTGGACCTCGGCACGGCCGCGCACCCGCTCGAGGACCCGCGCGTCGCGCGGCTCGCCGCCGGCCCTCGCGGGTCGGGCATCGATGTGCCGGGTGACGAGCCCGGCGACCAGCCGGGCGCCTCGCACACGACGTCGTACCGACACGGCATGCCGGGAGGTCTGTGATGAACCGCGACTGGTCGCAGCTGTGGCCGATCCTCGTCGAGTCGTTCGGCCAGACGCTGCAGATGGTCTCCGTGGCGCTGCTCACGGGCGGCCTGGCGGGGCTCGCGCTCGGCATCGCGCTGTACGTGACCCGGCAGGGCAACCTGCTCGAGAACCGCTGGGTGTTCGGCGTGCTCAACGTCGTGGTCAACGTCGTGCGGCCCATCCCGTTCATCATCTTCGTCACGCTGCTCGGGCCCGTGACGCTCCAGGTGGTCGGGACGACGCTCGGCACCGAGGCGTTCATCTTCCCGCTGTCGGTGATGACGGCGTTCGGCACGAGCCGCATCGTCGAGCAGAACCTCGTGGGCATCGACCCGGGCGTCGTCGAGGCGGCGCGCGCGATGGGCGCGTCGTCGTGGCGCATCATCACGACGGTGCTCGTCCCCGAGGCGCTCGCACCGCTCATCCTCGGGTACACGTTCCTCTTCATCGCGGTGCTCGACATGTCGGCGATCGCGGGGATCATCGGCGGCGGCGGGCTGGGCAACTTCGCGATCGTGTACGGCTACCAGCGCTACAACTGGGGCGTCGTGGTCGTGACCGTGATCGTGATCATCGCGATCGTGCAGCTCGCCCAGCTGCTCGGCAACTGGCTCGCGCGCAAGGCGCTGCACCGCTGACCTCGGCGTCCGTCCACCGCCCGACGAGCGGTCTCGTGCCTGTCGGTCGCGACGTCTAGAGTGGCCGGGGTGAGCACCGCCCTGTACCGCCGCTACCGGCCCGAGACCTTCGCCGAGGTGATCGGTCAGGACCACGTGACCGCGCCGCTCATGCAGGCGCTGCGGAGCGGCAGGGTGAACCACGCGTACCTCTTCTCCGGCCCGCGCGGCTGCGGCAAGACGACGAGCGCGCGCATCCTCGCGCGCACGCTCAACTGCGCGCAGAACACGCCAGAGAACCCGATCGACACCCCGTGCGGGCAGTGCCCGTCGTGCGTCGACCTCGCACGCGGCGGTCCGGGCAGCCTCGACGTCGTCGAGATCGACGCGGCGTCGCACGGCGGCGTCGACGACGCGCGCGACCTGCGCGAGCGCGCGACGTTCGCCCCGACGCGCGACCGGTACAAGATCTTCATCATCGACGAGGCGCACATGGTCTCGCCCGCGGGGTTCAACGCGCTGCTCAAGATCGTCGAGGAGCCGCCGGAGCACATCAAGTTCGTCTTCGCGACGACGGAGCCCGACAAGGTCATCGGCACCATCCGCTCGCGCACCCACCACTACCCGTTCCGGCTCGTCCCGCCGGACGTGCTCGGCCCGTACCTCGAGGAGCTCTGCACCGCCGAGGGCGTCGGGGTCGGCTCGGGCGTCTTCCCGCTCGTGACGCGTGCGGGCGGCGGCAGCGTCCGCGACTCGCTGTCGGTCATGGACCAGCTCATCGCCGGTGCGGAGGACGGGCAGGTCGACTACGAGCGCGCCGTCGCGCTGCTCGGCTACACGCACGCCACGCTGCTCGACGACGTCGTGGACGCCCTCGCGGCACGCGACGGCGCGAGCATCTTCCGCGTCGTCGATCAGGTGATCGCGACGGGCCACGAGCCGCGCCGCTTCGTCGAGGACGTGCTCGAGCGCCTGCGCGACCTCATCGTCATCGCCGTCTCGGGCGAGGAGGCGCAGGCGGTCCTGCGCGACCACCCGGCCGACCAGCTCGCCCGCATGCGCACCCAGGCCCAGAACCTCGGGATGTCCGAGCTCTCGCGCGCCGCCGACCTCGTCAACGCGGCGCTCACCGAGATGGCCGGGGCCACGTCGCCGCGCCTGCACCTCGAGCTGCTCGTCGCGCGGCTCCTCCTGCCCGGCGCCGACGACGGCGCCGCAGGGTTCGCGGCGCGCCTCGACCGCCTCGAGCGCGGCGGTCTCGGCGCGGCACCGGTCGTCCCCGTCCCCGCCGCCCCGGGTCCCGTCGCACCGGGGCCGGTCGCCACAGTGCGTCCGGTGCCCGCCGCCGCAGCGGCCGACCCCCTCGCTCCCGCGCCGCAGCCGGGCCTCACCGGGGCCGCCGCCGTCCGTGCTGCGCTGCGCCCGGGCAGGGCCGCGCCGTCCCCGTCCGTCGCCGGCACGCCGTCGCCGGCGGCCGCGTCCGTCCCGGTGCCGGAGCGGGGCGAGCAGATCGAGGCGACGCCGGCGCCCGCGGTGACGGTCGAGGACGCCGGGACGACGGACGCGACCGACGCCGCCGACGCGACCGACGCCGCCGACGCGACCGACACCGCCGACGCGACCGACACCGCCGACGCGACGGACACCGCCGACGCGACCGACACCGCCGACGACGCCGTGCCGGCCGAGCCGGCCGACTCGACCGCGGAGCCGGCCTCTCCCGGACCCGGGGCCGACGAGCGGGGCGCCGGGTCGGCCGCAGAGGCGGCCCGCCCGTCGGACGACGACGAAGGGTCCCGCCCGTCGGCCGTCGCGGAGCAGCCCCCGGCTCCGGTCGAGCAGCGCGCGGAGACGCCGCTCGCGACCGTGGTCCCGCCGAGCACGACGTCGGGAGCGCCGTCGGGAGCACCGTCGATGACGACGGAGGAGCTGCGGCGGCGTTGGCCCGAGGTCCTCCAGACGCTGAGCTCGAGCCGTGCGACGTGGTCGCTCGTGAGCATGAACGCCCAGGTGGCGGAGCTGCACCCGGACGTGCTGTTCCTGTCGTTCCCGTCGCCCGGTCTCGCGCGGACGTTCTCCTCCTCACGGCACACCGCGGCGGTCCAGGACGCCGTCTACCAGACCCTGGGCCTCCAGCTGCGGGTCGAGGCCCGTCTCGCCGAGGAGGGACCGGGTCACGGCGGAGGCGGCCCCGCTCCCGGAGCCGACCCCGGGGGTCCGGGGGGCACCGCCTCGCCGGACGCGGGCGCCGACGTCGAGCCGTCGTCGTGGACCGCCGAGGCGTCGGGCCCCGCGGCTCCCCGGTCCGGTGACGACGTCGCCCCGTCGGCGGGAGCCGCCTCTCCCGCACGGGCGAGCGCGGTCCCGACGCACGCGGGCTCGCCGGTCGGCTCCGCCACCGCGGTGCTGGACGCCCCGGGCGGCGGTGCCGTGGCGCTGCAGGAGCGGCCTGTCCTCCAGGAGGAGCCGCCGCCTCTGGCCACCGTGGTCGACGCGGCGGACGAGGCGTGGCTCGCCGGTGCACCGGCGACGATCGCGGTGGCCCCCGCCTCGGGCAGCGGGGGGAGCGGCGGCGCGTCGTCCGGCATCCCGTCGGCGCCGGGCGCGACGTCGGGGGGCGTCGCGGCGAACCCCGGGCCGAGCGCGTCGGGCGACGCGGCCGACGAGGCCTGGCTCGCCGGGGCGACGCTGTCCGAGCCGCCCGCGGACCTCGACGACGGGCCGGAGCCGGAGCCGGTCGTCGAGCCGGAGCGCGCCGCGACTCCGACGTCGCACCCGACGGGCGAGACGCCCCGGCAGGCCGCGGAGCGTCGCGAGGCCGAGCGCCGCGCCTCCGTGCGGGCGGCGGCGCCCGTGCGCGTCGCGCCGGAGGACGACGCACCCTCCGCCGACGACCCGGACATCGTGTCGACGGGGCTCGTCGGCGCGCAGCTCGTCGTGCGTCTGCTCGACGGGAAGATCGTCGAGGAGATCCAGGACCCAGGCGCCTGACCGTGCCGCGCGGTGCACGGCACCACGACCCGACGTCCCACGTCGGTCGTCCCTCGTCGCGTCGTCCTGAGCGGCGTCCCGGTCGTGTGGGCCGGGCCCCGTAGGCTGGGGGAGTGTACGAAGGCGCTGTCCAGGACCTGATCGACGAGCTCGGCCGACTCCCCGGCGTCGGGCCCAAGAGCGCGCAGCGCATCGCGTTCCACCTCCTCGCGACGGACGCCGTCGACGTGCGGCGCCTCGTCGACGCGCTCACGGAGGTCAAGGCGCGCGTCCGGTTCTGCGAGACGTGCGGGAACGTCGCGGAGTCCGAGCAGTGCCGCATCTGCGCCGACCCCCGGCGCTCGGTCGACGTCATCTGCGTCGTCGAGGAGCCCAAGGACGTCGTCGCGATCGAGCGCACGCGGGAGTTCCGCGGCAAGTACCACGTGCTCGGCGGCGCCATCAACCCGATCGAGAACGTCGGACCGGGCGACCTGCGGATCGCGGAGCTCATGACGCGCCTCGCGGACGGCCAGGTCACGGAGGTCATCCTCGCGACCGACCCGAACGTCGAGGGCGAGGCCACCGCGACGTACCTCGCCCGCATGCTCGGCCCCATGGGGCTGCGCGTGACCCGCCTGGCCTCCGGACTACCTGTCGGGGGAGACTTGGAGTACGCCGACGAGGTGACCCTCGGGCGGGCGTTCGAGGGGCGTCGCCTGATCGGCGGCTGACGGAAGGGACCGGCATGGGCGAGATCCAGCACGACCCGGAGCTGCGCGAGATCGCCGAGGAGACCGCCGCGGAGGCGCGCGCGTACCTCACGACGACGGCGCAGGTCGCGGCGGGAGCGACGCCGGGGGCGGTGCTCCCGCTCCTTCTTCTCGCGCTGTCCGACGTCCTGGCGGTGGGCGCGCGGCTGGGGGCGATGGGCGACGTCGTGCCCGTCGAGCGGTTCGAGCCGGACGCCGGCCCGGACACCGACCTCGACCCCCTGCGCACCGCGTTGTCCCGGCTGTTCGACGGCTTCGACGACTACGTGGAGATCACCGACCCGCTCGTCGGCGCCGAGGTCGGTGCGGCGTCGTTGTCCGGCGACCTGGCGTGCGTCGCCGAGTGCCTCGCGAAGGGCCTGCAGCACTTCGAGGCGGGGCGCGAGCTCGAGGGCCTGTGGTGGTGGCAGTTCTCCTACGTGTCCCTGTGGGGCGAGCGCGCGGCGAGCGGTCTGCGCGTCCTGCAGAGCGCCCTCGCCCACCTGCGGCTCGACGTCGACGACGACGTCGCGGCCGAGGCGGAGTACGACGCCCTCCAGTCCTGAGCCGCGGCGTCCGCCCTCCGATCAGGACGAGGCGTCCGCCGCCCGACCGTAGTGGTCGGCGAGGTCGGCGAGGTAGGGCTCCCACTCGACGGTCGCGGCGTCGCGTCCCTCCCTTACGGCGACGAGACGGTCGAGGTAGTACTCCCATCCCGGGCCGATGTTCCGCGCGTCGTCGGACGGGCCGAGCACCTGGCGGAACGTGAGGGTCGTGACCCCGTCCTCCTCGGCGAGGTCGAAGGCCAGGTGCCAGGTCTCGTCGCCCACGGACGTGTCCCCGGCGAACCGGTGCGGGGGCTCGCACCGGGTGATGCGGTACTCCTCCGGCTCCGGGTCGTCGCTCTCCGCGGTCATGAAGAACTGGATGCGACCGGTCGAGGGGTCGCCCTCCCAGTACCCGATCCACCGGGCGAGCCGCTCCGGCTCGGTGAGGCTCGCCCACACGTCGGCCGCCGCGGCGCGGAACGTGCGCGTGAGGACGAGCTCCGGGCCCGCCGGTCCGTGCTCGACCGTCCCGCGCGGGACGGGACCGGCCGCACCGGGGCCGGTCGGGGTCGTCGGGTCGCTCATGCGCTCTCCTCGTGTCGGGCCGTGACCGCGTCGGCACGGCGCTCTCGGGTCGTGCGGCGGACCTCGAGGTCGAGGCCGTCGAGGGCTCTCGCGGGGACGGGCGGCACCGGCCGGCCGAGAGCGGTGACGAGCTCCCGCACCGGCGACAGGGCCTGCGGGCGCAGCGAGTAGACCCGGCGCCTGCCCTGCGCGACGGCGGTGACGAGCCCCGCCTCGCGCAGGACCCGCAGGTGCCGGCTCACGCCCGGCCGGGACACGGTGGGCTGCGCCGCCGCGAGCTCCCCGGCGGTCAGGTCCCCCCGGCGCAGCGCGCGGAGCAGGTCCCGCCGGACCGGGTCGGACAGCGCCTCGAACACGTCCACCCAGGAAGCGTAACCGATAGGTTACGCGTTGTCGCGGTCCTCCCTGCGGCACGACCGACGCGCGCGGCGTGGTACCACTAGGGGGTGCTGCCCGCCTTCGTCCTCCCGTCCACCGGCGGGCTCGAGATCGACGGCCTGACGATCGCGCTGCTCGTCCTCGCGGCGCTCACGGCGGGATGGATCGACGCCGTCGTCGGCGGGGGCGGTCTCGTCCAGCTCCCCGCGCTGCTGCTCGTCCCCGGCATCAGCCCCGTGCAGGCGCTCGCGACGAACAAGCTGGCGAGCATCATGGGCACGTCGGTCAGCGCCGCGACGTTCTACCGGCGCGTCGGGCCCGACCTGCGCACCGCCGGGCCGATGGCGCTCGCCGCCCTGGTGGGCGCGATCGGGGGAGCGGCCCTCGCGTCCCGCATCCCCGCCGACCTGTTCACGCCGATCATCCTCGTCGTGCTCGTGGCCGTCGCCACCTACACGGTCGCGAAGCCGAGGCTGGGCCACGCGACGAACCTGCGCTGGGAGGGCAACGGGCACCGGTGGGCCGCCGCGGGCATCGGGCTCGTCATCGGCACCTACGACGGCCTGCTCGGTCCGGGGACCGGCACCTTCTTCGTCATCTCGCTCGTGAGCATCCTCGGCTACGCGTTCCTGCCCGCGTCGGCCCTCGCGAAGATCGCCAACTTCGCGACCAACGCCGGTGCGCTGATCTTCTTCGTCCCCTACGGCGCGGTGCTGTGGGGCCTCGGCCTGGTCATGGGCGCCGCGAACCTGCTGGGCGCCTACATCGGCGCGCGCATGGCCGTGGCGAAGGGGAGCGGGTTCGTCCGCGTGGTGTTCGTCGTCGTGGTCGGCGCGCTGATCCTCAAGCTCGGGTCCGACGTCGTGCGCGACCTCGTCTGAGCCGGTCGCCCTCGGCGGCGGGGGTGCTGAGCGGCCCCCGCCCGCTCTCGCGCACGGCGGTCACACCGAGCGGTGCGGCCATCCCGTCGCGACGGTCTCCTCGTCCTCCCCGTCGGTCGCGATCCGCGAGGTGTCCGCCTCGTCCGGCGCGGGGGAGTCCGGCGGTGGCGGTGCCACGCTCCGGTCGAGGAGGTCGGGCCGGTCGCTCACGGTCGTGACGCCGCTCGTGACCGTGTAGCCCTTCCTGCGCGCCGCGCGGGCGCGCTCGCCCGCCGACCGCAGGCGCGGGTTGACGTACTCGTCGATGCCGAAGTTGACGAGCGACAGCGCCATGCCGAGCAGCGCGATGCACAGGCCGGCGGGGACGTACCACCACCAGTAGTCGGGGAAGGCGCCGTTCTGCTGCGCCCAGAAGAGGATGGTGCCCCAGTTGAGGTTGGTGATGGGGATGACGCCGATGAACGCGAGCGTCGTGAGGCCCAGGACCGCGGCGGTCACCGTGCCGACGAAGCTCGACGCGATGATGGCCGTGAGGTTCGGGAGCATCTCGACGGCGATGACGCGGTGGATCGGCTCGCCGTTCGCCCGCGCCGCCTGGATGAAGTCGCGGTTGCGCAACGACATGGTCTGGGCGCGCAGCACGCGCCCTCCCCACGCCCAGCCCGTGATCGCGAGCACCGTCGAGATGAGCAGCAGGCTCGGGTTCTCGTACTGGGACGCGACGATGATCATGAGCGGCAGGCCCGGGAGCACGAGGAAGACGTTCGTCAGCGCGGACAGCGACTCGGAGCGCCAGCCCGAGACGTACCCGGCCGTGACGCCCACGGCCACGGCGACGAGCGTCGCGATGACGCCGGAGACGAAGCCGACGACCAGCACGCCCCGCGTGCCGTAGATGATCTGGCTCAGGACGTCCTCGCCCATGTGGGTCGTGCCGAGCCAGTGCTGCCCCGACGGCGGCTGCTTGAGCGCCGAGAAGTCCTTGTCGAGCGGGCCGTACGGCGCGACCAGGTCGCCGAAGACGGCCAGCACGGTGAAGAAGCCGAGGATCGCGAGGCCGGTCAGCGACTTGCCGTTGCGGAACATCGCGAACCCCCGCCCGAGACGGGTCGAGCGCGTGCGGCCGCGCGGTGCGGCGCCTCGCGGACCCGTCGGGACCGCCGTCGGGGGCGCCGTCGGACCGGAGGTGGCCGTGCCGTTCGTGGAGGTCGAGGTGGACGTCATGGCTCAGGCCTCCGTCGCGCGGGTGCGGGGGTCGAGGGCGGCGTGCGCGACGTCCGCCAGGATGTTCGCCACGAGGACGGACAGCGTGATGACGAGGAACAGGCCCTGCATGAGCGGGTAGTCCTTCGCGTTCGTGGCGTCGAGGAGCAGCTTGCCGACGCCGGGGTAGGAGAAGACGAGCTCCATGACGAGCGTGCCGCCGACGATGAAGCCGAGGGACAGCGCGAAGCTCGACAGCTGGGGGAGGACGGCGTTGCGCGACGCGTAGCCCGAGAGCACGCGCCGGGGGCTCAGGCCCTTGGCCTGGGCCACGGTCACGTAGTCCTCGTCGAGCACGGTGATGAGCATGTTGCGCATCCCGAGGACCCATCCGCCCAGCGACGCGACGACGATCGTCAGCGCGGGCAGCGTGCCGTGCTGGACCACGTCCCACGCGAACTCGAAGGACCACTCCGGGCTCGCCCCCTTGCTGTACGCGTGGGAGGCGGGGAACCAGCCGAGCGCGCTGGAGAAGACCGCGATCGCGATGAGGCCCATCCAGAAGTACGGCACGGTCGACATGAACGTCGCGACGGGGACGATCGCGTCGGCGCGGCTCCCGCGGCGCCAGCCGACGATCGCACCGAGCGTGCTGCCGAGGAAGAAGCTGAGGATCGTCGCGATGCCGACGAGGCCGAGCGTCCACGGCAGCGCGACCGCGATGACGTCGCCCACGGGCGCGAGGCCCTTGGAGAACGACCGGCCGAGGTCGCCGGAGAGCATCAGCCTCCAGTAGTCGACGTACTGCTGGAGGAGGGACCTGTCCTCGTCGAGCCCGAAGAGCGTGCGCAGCGACGCGGCCGCCTCGGGGCTGACCTTGCCCTGGTTCTTGGCCAGGTAGGCCGACACCGGGTCGCCCTTCATCATGCGCGGCAGGAGGAAGTTGATGGTGATGGCCGCCCAGGCCGTGAACAGGTAGAAGGCGGCGCGGCGGGCGAAGAATCTCACGGTCGGCTCCTCGACGCGTCGGTCGCCGGGCCGGTGCCGGAGAAGTGGACCTCCGGGTTCGGCGAGGCGTCGCGCAGCGCGCGGGTGTAGGGGTGCTGGGGGTCGAGGATCACGTCGTCCGCGGGGCCGTGCTCCACGACCACGCCGTGGTGCAGGACCATGATCTCGTCGCTGAAGTGCCGGGCCGTCGCCAGGTCGTGCGTGATGTAGAGGACGCCGAGGTTCGACACCCGCTGGAGCTCGGCGAGCAGGTTGAGCACCCCGAGACGGATCGAGACGTCGAGCATCGAGACGGGCTCGTCGGCGATGAGCAGCGACGGGCGCGAGGCGAGGGCGCGGGCGATCGCGACGCGCTGGCGCTGGCCACCGGACAGCTCGTGCGGGCGGCGCTCCACGACACCGGCGTCGAGGCGCACGCGATCGAGGAGCCGGTGCACCTCGTCGTCGACCTCGTCCTTCGGCACGACGTCGTCCAGGAGCAGCGGCCGCTCGAGGTGGTGCCGGATGGTGTGCGACGGGTTGAGCGAGGCGAACGGGTCCTGGAAGACCATGCGGACCTGCTGTCGGTAGCGGCGCAGCGCGCGCCCCCGGTGGGGGATCGGTGCGCCGTCGAGCAGGATGTCGCCCGACGTCGCGCGCTCGAGCTGCGTGAGGATCTTCGCGATCGTCGACTTGCCGCTCCCGCTCTGCCCCACGAGCGCGACCGTGCGCCCGGACGTGAGGGTGAAGCTGACGTCGTCGAGGGCGAGCAGGTCGCCCGCGCCGCGGACGCGGTAGCGCTTGCTGACGTGGGAGAGCTCGAGCGTGGTCATGCGACCGCACCTCCTGCCGCGCCGGCGTGGTGCCCGCGGACGAACCCGCCGCGCTCGCCCGTGAGGCTCGGGAACGAGCCGAGGAGCGTGCGCGTGTACTCGTGCTGCGCGTGGTGGTAGATGTTCGACGCCGTGTCGAGCTCGACGATGCGACCCTGCCGCATGACGGCGATGCGGTCGGAGATCTCGAGCAGCAGCGGCAGGTCGTGCGTGATGAAGATGACGGAGAACCCGAACTGCCTCCGCAGCTCGGAGATCTGCTGGAGGATCTCGCGCTGCACGAGCACGTCGAGCGCGGTCGTCGGCTCGTCCATGATCATGAGCTGCGGCTTGAGGGCGAGCGCCATCGCGATCATGACACGCTGGCGCATGCCGCCCGACAGCTCGTGCGGGTAGGAGCGCAGGCGCTCGCGGCCCACGCCGACGAGGTCGAGCAGGTCGCCGCACTCGCGTGTCCGCTCGGCGCGGCTCATCGCGGGGCGGTGCGTCTCGAAGACGTCACCGAGCTGCCGGCCGATCTTGGTGACCGGGTTGAGCGCGTTCATCGCGCCCTGGAAGACCATCGACGCCTTGTCCCAGCGGAACCGGCGCAGCTCGGTCTCCGAGAGGCGCGCGATGTCGACGTCCTCGCCGGACTCGTCGTGGAACACCGCGTGCCCCGACGGGATGACGGCGGGGGGCTTGAGGAGGCGCTGGACGCCGTACGCGAGCGAGGTCTTGCCGCACCCGGACTCGCCGGCGAGACCGAGGATCTCGCCGCGGTGCAGCGTGAAGGAGACGTCGCAGACGGCCTCGACCGGGGGGTCGACGTCGTAGACCACGCTGAAGTCCGTGACGGTCAGCAGGGGATCGGTGTTCACTCGTCCAACCTGTTCGTGGGTGCGGGTGGTGCGGGGCGCGTGCTGCGCCCGGGGGTGCGGCGGGCGGGCCTGGCGCCGGGGGTTCGGGGGCGACCCCGCCCGCTCCGGGCCCGCCTCGCGCGCCGGCCAGCACCGCGTCCCGCTGCGGGGGGGGCTCAGGACGCCCCCG
>NZ_CBCOPS010000006.1:0-3961 GCF_965112045.1 Cellulosimicrobium sp. Marseille-Q8652
CCGACCCCTCGGGGGACCCGGCCACGTGTGACCCGGACGGTCGTCCGGCTCCGCGTGAGCCGTCGACCCCGGCGAGCCGACCCGCCGTGGTGAGCGTCGGCGTCGGGTCCTCCGGGCTCTGGCGACGCGCCCGCCCTCGCCCCGGAGTGCCCGTGCCCGGCAGGACGAGGACCGATGGGCTCGCAGCACCTGACGATCGACGCGGCGATGACGCACGCGCTCGAGCTCGCCGCTCGCGGTCCGGCGTACGGCCTCAACCCTCGCGTCGGGTGCGTCCTGCTCGCCCCACCCCCGGGCGCTGGCCTCGCGCAGGTCGCCGCGGCCCCTGACGCCGTCGACGCCCGGGCGCGACTCGTGCTCGCCGAGGGGTACCACCGGGGGGCCGGCACGCCGCACGCCGAGGCGGCAGCCCTGGCGGACGCCCGCCGGCGCGGGGTCGACGTCCGTGGCGCGACGGCGGTCGTGACCCTCGAGCCGTGCGCGCACGTCGGGCGCACCCCGCCCTGCGCCGACGCGCTCCTCGCGGCCGGTGTGGCCGAGGTCGTCCACGCGGTCGACGACCCGAGCCCCGCCGCGGCAGGCGGTGGCGCGCGCCTGCGCGCCGCCGGCGTCGGTGTCGTGAAGGGCGTGCGCGCGGCCGAGGGGAGGGCCCTGCTGCACGTGTGGCTCACCGCGGCCGGGCGGGGCACCCCGTACGTCACGCTGAAGACCGCGACGTCGCTCGACGGGTTCGTCGCGGCGCAGGACGGCACGAGCCGCTGGATCACGGGGCCGGAGGCGCGCGCGCACGCCCACCGCGTCCGGGCGACCGTCGACGCGATCGCCGTCGGCTCGGGCACCGTGCACGCCGACGACCCGGCGCTCACCGCGCGCGTGCCCGGTCCCGACGGCGTCGACCGGCTCGCCGACCACCAGCCGCTGCGCGTCGTCGTCGGGCGCTCCGGGATCCCTCCGCGCGCACGGCTCCGCGGCGCGGGAGGTGCACTCCACCACGTGCGCACGCACGACGTGGCCGAGGTGCTCGCGGAGCTCTCCGCGCACGAGGTGCGGCACGTGCTGGTCGAGGGCGGGCCGACGCTCGCGACGGCGTTCCTCGCGGCCGACGCGGTCGACGAGCTGCACGCCTACGTCGCCCCGGTGCTGCTGGGCTCGGGGCAGCGGGTCGTGGGCGACCTGGGCGTGACGACGATCGGGGCCGCGCGGCGGTTCCGCACGGTCGAGGTACGGCGCGTCGGGGACGACGCGCTGACGGTGTCGAGACGGATCGGCTGAGAGGCAGGAGAGACCGGATGTTCACGGGGATCGTCGAGGAGATCGGCCGGGTGCGGGAGATCGCGTTCCCCGGCGGCGCGGGCACGGACGCGGTGCTGACCGTCGAGGGGCCGCTGGCGACGTCGGACGCGGCGCTCGGCGACTCGATCGCGGTGGACGGCGTGTGTCTCACCGTCTCGACGCTGGGGGGCGACGGCACGTTCGGTGCCGACGTCATGCCGGAGTCGCTGCGTCGCACGACGCTCGGAGACCTGGGGCCGGGGTCGCGGGTCAACCTCGAGCGCGCGGTGCGCGCCGACGCGCGGCTGGGCGGGCACGTGGTGCAGGGACACGTCGACGGCGTCGCGACGCTCGCGAGCCGCGACCCGGGCGACCGCTGGGACGACCTGGTCTTCTCGGCCCCGGGACCGCTCCTGCGGTACGTCGCGGAGAAGGGCTCGATCGCCGTGAGCGGCGTCTCGCTCACGGTCACCCACGTCGACGACACGACGTTCGGCGTCTCCCTCATCCCGACGACGCTCGAGGCGACGGTCCTCGGTGCGCTGGCTCCTGGCGACCGCGTCAACCTCGAGGTCGACGTCCTCGCGAAGTACGTGGAGCGGCTCCTCGCCGCAGGAGCGACGTCGTGACGGGGCGGGAGGGCACGGCGGACCCTCAGGTGCCGGCCGGGGCGGTGGAGAGCGAGGCCGCGAGCGCCGTGGCGGCGTCCGTGGGGGGTGTGCGCCTCGGCACGGTCGAGGAGGCGCTGGCGGCGATCCGTGCGGGGCGGCCCGTGCTGGTGGCGGACTCCCCGGACCGGGAGAACGAGGCGGACGTGGTGTTCGCGGCGCGGGACGTGTCGGCGCAGTGGGTGGCGTGGACGATCCGTCACTCGTCGGGGTATCTGTGCGCGCCGATGCCGGCGGCGCGGGCGGACGCGCTGGAGCTGCCGTTGATGGTGCCGCGCAGCGAGGACCCGCGGCGGACGGCGTACACGGTGACGGTGGACGCGGCGTCGGGTGTGACGACGGGGATCTCGGCCCAGGACCGGGCGCGGACGTTGCGGGTGCTGGCGGACCCGGGGTCGGGGACGGGTGACCTGATCCGGCCGGGGCACGTGCTGCCGCTGCGTGCGGTGCCGGGCGGGGTGCTGCACCGTGCGGGGCACACGGAGGCGGCGGTGGACCTGGTGCGCCTGGCGGGTGCGGGTGAGGTGGGGGGTATCGCGGAGCTGGTGCACGACGACGGGTCGATGATGCGTCTGGACGACGCGGCGGCGCTGGCGGCGCGGGACGGGCTGGTGCTGCTGACGATCGCGGACCTCGTGGCGTGGCGCCGGCTGCACGACCCGGCGCCTGCGGCACCGGAGGAGGTCGACCGGGGGCTCTCGTCGCGGCGGGTGCACCGGACGGCGGAGGCGGCGCTGCCGACGGAGCACGGCGTGTTCCGGGTGCGGGGGTACCGGGACCTGCGGACGGGGGCGGAGCACGTGGCGCTGGTCCCGGCGGAGCCCGGGCCGCGAGCGTCGGTCCCGGCCGTGCCGTCCGCGAGCGCCTCCGGGGCGGCGCCGGTGGTGCGGGTGCACTCGGAGTGCTTGACGGGGGACGCGTTCGGCTCGGCGCGGTGCGACTGCGGTCCGCAGCTGCGCGCGGCGATGGCGCGGGTCGCGGCGGAGGGTGGTGCGGTGGTGTACCTGCGGGGTCACGAGGGCCGGGGGATCGGGCTGCTGGCGAAGCTGGGGGCGTACGAGCTGCAGGACGCGGGTCTGGACACGGTGCAGGCGAACCTGGAGCTGGGGTGGCCGGCGGACCGTCGGGAGTACGGCGCGGCGGCGGCGATCCTGGCGGATCTCGGGCTGTCGCGGGTGACGTTGCTGACGAACAACCCGGCGAAGGTGACGGGTCTGGTGGCGCACGGGATCGACGTGGTGGGGACGGAGCGGATCGAGGTGGGTCACGGGGAGCACAACCGGGCGTACCTGGTGACGAAGAAGGTGGCGATGGGTCATCTGCTGGAGACGGTCGAGGCTCCGGGTGGTCCGGGGTCGGGTGGTGTCGGGTCAGTGGTGTCGGACGAGTCGGAGGAGGAGCGATGAGTGGTGCGGGTGCGCCGTCGATCGAGGTGGACGGGTCGGGGCTGCGGGTGACGGTGGTCGCGGCGAGCTGGCACACGGAGGTGATGGACGGTCTGGTGGCGGGTGCGCGTCGTGCGCTGGCGGCGGCGCGCGTGTCGCACGTGACGGAGGTGCGGGTGCCGGGGTCGTTCGAGCTGCCGGTGGCGGCGGCGCGGGCGGTGGAGCGTGGCGCGGACGCCGTGGTGGCGCTGGGTGTGGTGATCCGTGGGGGGACGCCGCACTTCGAGTACGTGTGCCAGGCGGCGACGACGGGGCTGACGGACGTGAGCGTGCGGTCGGGGGTGCCGGTGGGGTTCGGCGTCCTCACGTGCGACGACGAGCAGCAGGCCCTGGACCGTGCGGGGCTGCCGGGATCGCGTGAGGACAAGGGGGCGGAGGCGGCCGAGGCGGCGGTGGCGACGGTCGTGGCGCTGCGGTCGCTGTGATCGTCCGTGGCGGGGGGTCCGTCCTGGTGCCCGCTGGGCGGGCCCCGGGGCGGGGGCGGCGGGGGGGGGGGGGGGCCCCGGGGGCGCGGAGGAGGGGGCGGCCCCCTTTCCCCCGGGCCCCGGGGAGGGGCCGCCCCCCGCCCCCCGGCCC